>JBEVCD010000026.1:46304-79659 GCA_040514265.1 Archaeoglobaceae archaeon
CTAAAATAAAACAATTAACAGTAATAAGATAATAATCCACTTCGATTTATGTTGATGGGTCTTACCAAAATGAGAGCCTTTATAAGCGCTTTAACTTTTCAAGAATTTCTGTTAGGGTTTTTTTCTTCTTTATACGTCTTTTTGACTATTTTTCTCTCTCTTTAAAATCTTCTCTAAGACATCTATTACTGATATCTCAGCAAATACTTCAAAATCTAAAATAAGTTCAATATAATAATCCTCTAATCCAATAAAGCTGACATAACAAACAAATATTAAAATCCACCTCTTCTCTATAGCACTTTGTCCTCTTAAACGGATCATAGATGCAAACTTCTGGTATAGTTTCAGTAGAGTTTTTATTAAATTAAACCTTTCCAAAGATACAGCGATACTAAGTTAGACAGATTGTTTAATGCGTAAGGAAATCAAGCAACACAATATTTATATAATCAGAGCGATAAACAATTTTTATATCAGATCATAAGACTCACGAAAAGTTTTCAAGATTCTTCGGATTGGACTCATCAAGGGTAGATGATTTAATGGACGAACCTTACAAGGTGTTAGGCAGAAAGCATAGAATACTAAGACACGATCCAGCTTTTATAGCATGTCTGAGCTTGGATAGGGGATTAGAGGAGGGATTGAAGGCTTATCTCCATCTTATCCTGGATGAGGATAAGACTCTTTCAAGACTCTTTAGGGTGATAGAAGATGTTGAAGTGTGAGATATGCGGTAAGGAGTTCAAGAATAAGAGGGCTTTGGGTTCTCACATGCACTACGTTCATAAAGATAAGGGGGAGAAAGGGGATAGAGAGCCTATTGATTTGAAGGAGAAATTGATCGAGATACTAAGGGACTTTAAAGTTGTAAGAGGTGCGAATACTATTGTTGACATATTCTTTGAGCTGGGAGGTAACGATCTGAGAAAGCTTGACGAATTATTAAGGTTGAACGGAGTGTCAGCACCAATTAGAAAGCTGGTAATCGAGAGGTACGCTCAGATAGCAGGACTGGAGATACCGAAGAACATAAGTGAGAAGGAAGAGGATTATGAAGAGTCTGAGTTTTTGAGAGTCTACGATATACTTGCCAAGAGAGGATTACAAGATCTGCTGATCGAAGATCTCAAGATGAGGATAGAGGAGAGAAAGAGCTAGAGAATTAGGGATTGATATTAGCTCAATTTTGGAAGAGGAGATTAAAGAAACTATTTCATGCGGGGGGAGGGATTCGAACCCTCGAACCCCTACGGGACCGGACCCTGAATCCGGCGCCTTTGTCCACTCGGCAACCCCCGCAGGAGTCTTTTAAAAGCTACAGGGCGTAGCTTATAAGCTTTACGCGACGGAAATCTTGTCCCTTATTTTCGCCATCAGCTGCTGCTTTTTGATACCGTCCTGGAGCGCGTGCTGAAGAACCTCCTCTATTCTAGAAACCGGGATGATCTCTATCCTGTCCTCGTGCTCCGCGTCGAGCATAACATCGTCGAGGTTATCCCGCGGGATTATGACTTTCTTGAGACCAGCCTGTATGGCCGCCTCTATCTTCTGCGTCACCCCGCCAACTGGGAGAACGTCGCCCTTAACCGACAAGCTGCCCGTCATGGCTACCGACTGGTCGACAGGTATTCCCTCCAGAGCGGAAATTACAGCTGTAGCTATGCTTATGCTCGCCGAGTCGCCCTCCACGCCGTCGTGAGTTCCGACGAACTGTATGTGAACGTCCATGTCGGAGAGGTCCTTTCCGGAGTACTTCTTTATTATCGCCGAGACGTTGGCTACGGCTTCCCTCGCTATCTCCTGAAGTCTGCCTGTCGCTATCACCCGCCCCTCGTTCTTGCTCATAGAAGGCGTAACTTCGGCTATTATCGGAAGCACTATGCCCGCCGACTCGCCTATTACGGCGAGTCCGTTAACTCTGCCGACCTCGTAGCCCTCGGTTAAGAACAACCTGTAGTCCCTCCTCCTCTCTATGTACCTGTCGGCTATCTGCTCCTCGATCGTCTTCGCTATCTTCTTCGCCTTAAGCACGTGTTCGAGCCTCACGACGTTCGAACCCTCGCTCAGCGCTATGTCACCAGCTGTTCTGACAATTCCGCCGAGCTCTCGCAGCCTGAGCGTCAGGTGTCCCCTCCTTCCAGCCCTGCGGCGCGCCTCCTTGATTATTTCAGCTACGGCGTACTTGTCGAAGTGCGGAATCTTGCCGTCCCTCACGACTTCCTGAGCGACGAACCTCACGAGCTTCCTTCTGTTCTCAGGCGTGTCGGGCATCGTGTCGTTCATGTATACCTCGTAACCGTAGCCCTCTATCCTGCTCCTCAAAGCCGGATGCATGCCCATGAGGGCGTCGAGGTTTCCTGCGGCGACCAGAATGAAGTCGCACGGCACGGGCTCGGTTCGCACCATCGCACCGCTGCTCCTCTCCGACTGACCGGTTATCGGAAACTTCTTTTCCTGCATAGCCGTTAGAAGCTTCTGCTGCGACTCTATCGTGAGCGTGTTGATCTCGTCGATGTAGAGCACGCCCTTGTGAGCTCTGTGTATCGCTCCGGCTTCCACTCTCTCGTGGGCTGGCGTTTCCAGTCCGCCGCTCTGGAATGGGTCGTGTCTGACATCTCCGAACAGTGCCCCGGCATGGGCGCCGGTCGCGTCCTCGAAGGGAGCGGTCTCGCGCTCGCTGTTGTCGACGAGGAGCTTCGGTATGTTCCTCTCCTCGCGCGGAATGAAGTAACGGGCGAGCATGAGGAGCAGTATAGCCGCTATTATGCCCCAGATTATGTTCTCTCCCGTAATTATTGTGTAGCCGATGATCAGGAAGACCAGCGTGAAGAGGAGGAAGTTTCTAGCCTGAGCTCTGCGCATAGCTTCCTCCTTGTAGGCTTCGACGATCTCCCTTCCTTTGCCAGCCGGAACGACTCTTACTTTCGGCTGGTTCGGGTCCTGCGGGTTGGGATAAACCAGTATGTCCTCAAGCTCCTCCTTTGGAAGGAGCTCAGCCATAGCCTTTGCAAGCATGGACTTTCCTGTCCCCGGTGAGCCTATCAGCAGCACGTGCCTCCGCTGCACGGCGGCTTTCCTTATCGCCTCGACCGCGTGATCCTGACCTATAACCTGATCTATCAACCTTTTTGGAACCTCTATTTCGGCTGTGGTTTCGAAATCCAGCCCACCCAGCAGTTCCCTTATATCTTCGCTCATCTCAGATTTAGACTTACACACTGCAGAATATATATGCTACCCCAACCTGCAGTTCTTCAAAAACCAGACTTCGAGCTTCAGACACCTCGAAGCTTCGCAGTCCTTTTCGAGGCAACCGAAACACGGAGGCAAACCGGAGAACTCCTCGGCTTTCTGCAGTATCGTCCTGAGATCTTCGACTTCCTCCTCCTTCTCCTCTTCCTCGTATCCGGCTAGAACTATTTTGAACGTCTTTACTCCGTCTACGACGACCTCTATCCTCTTTATCAGTCCCTCCTTTTCGAGCTTTCTCAATATTCGCGAGCACTTGCTGCTGTCGATGTTCAGCTCCTTCCACAGATCCTTCTGAAGTACCGCACCCTTTTCCTGAAGTATCCGCAGAACTTCCTCGCGCGTGTCCTTGAATTCCGTCATTCTTCGGGCTGGATCAGAACGATGTTGTTACCCCTCAGCACGATTTCTCCGAGATTTCTAACCTTCTCTCCACCCCTGTACTCGATGGCGCTTGTCAGGTAGAGGTTCATGTAGTCGTCGACACCCTCCAGTCTGCCTACGAGCTGACTCTCCTCGCCCTTCATTTCGACTCTGATGATCTTTCCAATCAGCGATCGGACCATCTGGTTTGGCAGCATGGCGACCACCGACGGAAAAAGTATATTACGACCCAATTTAAAACGTTTTCTCGATGATCCTAGTAACCGGCGGGGCTGGGTTCATAGGGAGTCATATCGTCGACAGACTCGTAAAAGATCATGATGTGGTCGTTGTCGACAATCTTTCGAGCGGGAGAGCTGATTACGTAAATCCTGAGGCGAAGTTTGTTAAAGCCGACCTTGCTACCGATCCGGTTGGGGAGTACCTCGAAGGGGTCGAGATCGTCTGGCATGTGGCGGCGAACCCCGACGTCAGGAGGGGCTCTGAAGATCCGGATGAGATCTACAGAAACAACGTACTCGCAACTTACAGACTTCTTGAAGCGATGAGGAAGAAGGGGGTCAGGAGGATCGTTTTCACCTCCACGTCCACCGTTTACGGCGAGGCGAAGGTGATTCCGACTCCCGAGGACTACCCTCCTGAACCGATAAGCGTCTACGGAGCTTCCAAGCTGGCTTGTGAAGCCATGATAATGTCCTACTGCCACACATTCGACATGCAGAGCTGGATATTCCGCTTCGCCAACGTCGTCGGAAGGAGGAGCACTCACGGAGTCATCTACGACTTCGTGATGAAGCTCCGGAAAAATCCGAACGAGCTTGAGATACTCGGAAACGGGGAGCAGAACAAGTCGTACATATACATCGACGACTGCGTCGACGCCATGTTTCTTGCCGTGGAGAGGAGCGAGGATCGCGTAAACGTCTTCAACATAGGCAGCGAGGACCAGGTGAAGGTCAGGAGGATAGCGGAAATAGTCTGCGAGGAAATGAAACTGTCCCCGCGCTTTCGCTTTACCGGTGGCGACAGAGGATGGAAGGGCGACGTTCCGGTGATGATGCTGTCGATAGAGAGGTTGAAGAGACTCGGTTGGAAACCAAAATACAGCAGCGAACAAGCCGTAAGACTTGCCGTAAAAGACTTGCTGGCTGAATTAAATGAGCAGCAGTGAGAAGAGAACGGCAAAAAAACCAGTAAGGAATATTCCGTCGAACGTTCCGGCTCCTCCTATGCTGACGACGCCCTCTCCTATCTTTTCTAGGTCCTTCAGATGCATAATGTCGGCTCCGAGAAGCGTCGATATGACCCCTACAGCGAAAGAGAGCTTCGGTAAGAGCAGCAGAGGCATTCCGGACAGGAAGATCGCCGTAAAGGCTGCTAGGGTAGCTATCAGCGGCGGGGCTATCATGGGAGTCACAATTCCCACGCCCCTCACAGGCTTTGCTATGAAGTAGTTCAGCACAGTCGCTGTTGCTATGGCCATCAGCACTTCAAGATTCACGCCAACGTCGCTAAGAGCCTTCAGAGCCAGTACTGTCGGGAAGACACAGCCTCCAAGGTTTACAGCCACGACGACTTTGCCCCTCCTTCTCACGCGGTAGAGAACTCCGAACACGCTGTAGGAGTAGTGTACATAGTAGCCCTCCTTTTCGTATATCGGCACGTTGAAGAAGCTGCCGATGGCTATAAAGAGAAAGATCAGCAACGCCGTCCACTTGTCCACGCCGAATACGAGCTGGAATACGGCTGAAGTCGTGAAAACGAAGAAGATGAGAAGAATCGGGAGGAGGATGAGGATAACAAATAGGGGTAGAATGAGCGGTGGAAAGACGTAGTCCCTCACGCCCTTACCTTCCTCCTGTCCACGACTATGTAGTCCTTCAGAGCCCTAACGCACTCGAAAGGGATTATGTACATGCCCTCCTCCTTTCTGAACTCGGGAACCTCGTTCTTCGGCTTTACGATGAGGTTGACGATGGAACCCGTGCGGAAGTCGACCGTTATGTTGTAGAGCGTGCCGACGACTGTTCCGTCGGTGAGAACGACCGTTTTTCTCGCGAGCGACCTCGCGGGAATGTCCATGATTTCCGGGTGTAATCATTCTTTAAAAATTTTTACTTTGTCCTCGAAACGAGGTATTCTGCGAGTTCGAGGAGGAGTCTTTTCGCTTCGCTGTTCGGCAGAACTTCGAGCCTCCTCTTTCCAATTTCCACGAACTCTCTCGCCTTTTTAGCAGCGTATTCTATCGCTCCACACTCTTCGAGCTTTCTGAGATCTTCGAGGAGCTCCTCCTTGGTAGCTCTCTGCTTTCCGAAAGTCTTGAGTTCGACACCCCTCTCGAAAGCTTTTATGACTATGAGCGTCTTCTTACCCTTCAGTATGTCGCTCCCCCTGTCCTTCCCCGTCTCCTCGCTCGCGATGTCTATGACGTCGTCGTGTATCTGAAATCCCACTCCGCAGAACATGCCGAAGTCCCACAGAGCTCTCACGATCTCCTCGCTCTCGCCGAAAAGAACGGCTGGCAGTGAAGTCGACGCCGCTATGAGCTGCCCGGTCTTCAGCTCCACCATCTTTATGTACTCCTCCTCGCTGACGTCGCTGCGCTTCTCGAAGCTCATGTCCAGATACTGTCCCTCGCAGATCTTCACGCAGACATCTGCCAGAACTTCGACGGCTTTGACGATGTTCTCAGCATCCACGTCGCAGTTCGTGAGGATTCTGAACGCCTCGGCGAAGAGTGTGTCACCCGCAAGTATCGCCGTTTCCTCGCCGTATACCCTGTGAACGGTCGGAACCCCCCTCCGCATCTCGTCTCTGTCCATTATGTCGTCGTGAACGAGCGTGAAGTTGTGTATGACCTCTATGCTCACGGCAGCCGGTAATATGGGTTCGAAGTTCTTCCCGAGAGCTTCCGCTACTATTAGCGAAAGAACGGGTCTTAACCTCTTTCCCCCAGCTCTTATTAAGTGTCTCGCAGCCAGATAAAGCTCCTCTGGCTCCTTGACGGGCAAATATGCTTCTATAGCCTTGTTGACGGCTTTTACGTACTTCTCGATGTTCATCGCTCACCCTCCATGAACTTTACGACGTCGATTCCACGGTAGCGGAGCCAATCCTTAAGTCTTCCGCTCACGAAAATCTTTGCCTTCCTGAGCTCCCCGACACTTCTGCAACTCGTCAGAAACATCGCGCTGACGAATCCGCGCCTGAACCTCTCCACCTCCTCAAGAACTTTTTCGGCACTTTCCAGCGCAGGTTTTAGGAAAGGCAGCGCCGCACTCGCAGCCACAGCTCCCAGGGCGACGGCTTTTGCGACATCGACTCCACTCCTTATCCCGCCGGTTGCCACGGTCGGAAGTATCTTCGAGCAGTCGACGACGCAGAAAGCCGTCGGTATTCCCCAGTCCCTGAAATCCATCCCAAGTTTCCTTTCGGCACCCTCGACTCTGAACGCTTCCACGACGGCGAACGACGTTCCCCCTTTACCTCCTACGTCCACGGCTGCAACCCCTGCGTCCCTGAGCTTCAGTGCTACCTCTCTGCTTATTCCAGCACCCGTCTCCTTCACTATAACCGGAACTCTGGACTGCTCGCAGACTTCCCTTATCTTCTGCAAGCACCCCCGGGCGTTGGGTTCGCCTTCGGGCTGTATGGCTTCCTGAAGGTAGTTGAGGTGCACAGCCACGGCGTCGGCGTCTACCATCTCCACGATCCTGTCGATGATCTCCGCCCCGTAATGAAGAAGCTGCGGTGCGCCTATGTTTGCGTAAACGAAGGCGTTCGGAGCTTTCTCTCTCACAATGGTGAAGGTGTCTTGGAGACTCGCGTCCTCTATCGCAGCTCTCTGGCTGCCGACCCCCATCCCTATTCCAGCCCTCTCGACCGCCTCCGCTATGTTCGCGTTGACTACCTTTGTCTCCGGATGTCCGCCGGTCATTGAGGCGATCAGAAACGGGAAGCTGAGCTTTTTGCCCAAGAACTCGACGCTCGCATCGACTTCATCGTAGTCGATTTCGGGGAGCGCGTTGTGTATCAGCACGACGTCCTCGAAGCCCGTGTAGCCAGATTCCACATCCTGCGTCGCGCAGATTTCAACGTGCTCGATCTTCCTCTTTGCCGTTCTCATTCGCGCACCTCCGTACCGACGGCTTCACCGGCTAGGAACCTCCGCAGGTTTTCGGCGCTCGCCTTAAAAATGTAGACTCTGCAGCCAGCACCCATCGCCTTCTCGACCTTCGCTCTCATGCCGCCGGTAACGTCGGAGCTTGCGGCGCCTATTTTGTCCAGATCCTCTCTCCTCACGACTCGCGCGACTCTGCCGTCGATTATGACGCCCTCTACGCTTGTCGCGAAGCCCAGCAGCTCTGCTTTGAGCTCTCTTGCAACCTCTACCGCTATGTCGTCTCCGGAGAGAACTCCAAAGCCTCCGTCGATTACGACGTCACCGTGCAGAACTGGCACGAAACCCTTCTTGAGGAACTCCTCGACTTTTTCGACCGAAAAACCCTCAATCGGGTGAATGGGAACGGCTGGAACGTCTCTGGCTACGAGCTCCCGGCAAACGATGGCGTTCAGCCTCAGGCAAGCTTCGTGAATCTTCGCCACACTCTTCGGATTGCTCAAACCAAATTTCCTGACGTGCGGATGTCCGAAAGAGCCGGCTCCGTGGACTAGAACGAGCTTTTCGTAGTTCTCCGCTATCGCGTCGCATAGCTCCGAAATCAGCTCAAGCCTCGCCTCCTCAAATCCGGCTTTGTTTGTGACAGCCGATCCTCCGAGTTTAAGAACCTTCAACCCTCGCCCCCTCATCGCTCACACCCACCACGATCGCCCCTTCGGGAGCTCTGCCCCTGTAAACCCCGTAGACGCAACCGCCCCCACCGGCGCCGGTGATCTTCGCGCGAAGTCCTTCCCTTTCGAGCTCTGCTATTTTTTCGTCTATCTCCGGCGTGCTGACACCGATAGCTCTCAGAAGCGAGTGGTTGATCGGTATCAGCTCTTCGATCTCAGCCCCGCTTGCAGCGTTTAAGGCTACCGCATCTATGGCGTCGAATATCCTCTCGACGATGTCCGGATATCTTTTGCGGAGCTCCGCTACCTTCGCAACCATCTTGGCGGTCGATCTGCTCCCGAAGTTCAGCACGAAAAATCTCTCTCTGACCTCCAGCCTCTTCCTCTCCGGAAAAAGCCAGCAACCTCCGTAGGTGGAAACGAACGGATCTATTCCGCTCGAAGTTCCTTGGACGTCTTTCTCCACCTGCCAGGCAAGTCTGAAGATTTCCTCGTCACTCATTCCAGTTTCGAATTCCGCGTCGAGAGCTTTGAGCGTAGCAACAGCTACTGCAGCGGAGCTGCCCAGCCCCGAGCCTATCGGAACCTCGCTCTCTATGCGGATCCTTGCACCCTCTATCTTCTTGATCTCTCCGAAGCGCTTTATGGCGAAGCTCACGTAGGGGTGAACTTTGAAGTCCAGACCCGTCACGCCCAGCGGGGATTCGATGCGGAAGCTCGAAGCTCTCTCAACTCTCACCCTGCACCTCAAGTCTATCGCCGCCACGACTGCATGCCTTCCATAAACCACCGCGTGCTCGCCGAACAGTATGATCTTCCCCGGAGCGGATGCGAGCATCGTTCCCCATAGAAACGTTTTATAAAGAACTTTTCGAGTTCTCGCCATGAAGATCGTGTTCCACCCGAGGTTCTACGAAGTCTACACATCCGACCCGGCGGCTGCGAGCGGGAGGATGGAAGCGATAGTCAGAGAGCTTAAGGACTACGAGTTCGTCCAGCCGGAGCCTGCGAGTGAAGAAGACGTCCTCCTCGTTCACACGAGAGAGCACGTAGAATACGTCAAAAGGAGCGAGCCGGAAGCTTACTCCATGGCTCTTCTGGCAGCCGGTGGAGCGATACTCGCAGCCAGGATAGGTTTAAGCGAGCCTTGCTTTGCGGCGATAAGACCCCCGGGGCATCACGCAAGCCCGGACCACGCGTGGGGGTTCTGCTACTTCAACAACGTCGCGATAGCCGTGAGGAGGTTACAGAGGGACGGAGACATTGAGAGGGCTGTAATCGTAGACTTCGACCTCCACTACGGCGACGGAACGGCTAACACTTTCGCGAAGGACGATAGCGTTAAGTACTTCCACATGCCCGGCGGAGACGTTAACAGTATAGCGAGATTCCTCGAAAAGCACGATTACGACATCGTAGCCGTTTCTGCAGGCTTCGACAAGCACAAGGACGACTGGGGCGGAATACTCGAGACCGAGGACTACAGAGAGATCGGGAAGATAATAAAGGAATACTCGGAGGAGAAATGCTCGGGTAAGCGCTTCGCTGTGCTGGAAGGAGGGTACAACCACGACGTGCTCGGGAAGAACGTGAGGGCTTTCGTCGAGGGTTTCGGCTAAGCTTCAGGTAGCTGCAAATGTTTAAACTGCACCTTCCTCCCTCATCAGCTCCGCAGCGACTTTTACGCTGACCTTCAGCGCTTCCTCGTCATCCTCGATCTCCATCTCTTTTTTAAAGCCGTCGATGTCGAAGACTATCTTCACGATCCTTTCAGCGAGCTCTTTGCTGAGTTTAGGCTTCAGAGCCACGAGTTCGAAGAATACATCGTTCATTCTGTTGTAATTCTTTACTCCTTGGTCTTCGAGCCACTCCTCGACGCTCCATTCTTTGCCACCGTGCCCGAGGCAGAAGTCCTCGCGGATCAGGAAGTAGAACTCCTCATCGCCGACCTTAACCCTCGCAAGCGGGTAGAGTCTGCACGCCGTGGGGCGGTGGCTGTAAACTCTGCATCCCTCTCTGCTGACGAACGGGCAGTTGTCCTCCTTAAACGTCACAACCGGCATGCCAGTGGCTATGCCGATGTGCCAAGTCGTATATTTCCTCAGGAACTCACCCGTTGTCGTTTCCAACCCCCTCGAAAGCATCAGAATGTCGTAAGGCGTCAGTGCGATGCTGAGGTTCGTGCAGCAGGTGTTGAAGCAGCTCAGCTTCGGGCTACACTCGAATCTGAACCTCTCTACAATTTCGAGTTCTTCCATGCGTGGAGTTAGTCGATGAGGACAAAAAGGTTATATAGGTCATCACCACGTGATAATTATAAGGAGGGATTGGTGTGGTTCGGACGATCACGATAGCTTCGGGTAAGGGTGGAACGGGAAAGACCACCATAACCGCTAACCTTGGAGTCTCTCTCGCTCAGCTGGGTTACGATGTCACGATAGTCGATGCCGACATAACTCTGGCGAACCTCGAACTCATACTCGGCATGGAGGGGCTGCCGATAACGCTGCAAAACGTCCTCGCCGGGGAGGCGAGGATAGACGAGGCTGTCTACGTCGGACCCAGCGGAGTCAAAGTCGTTCCGGCTGGCGTAAGCTTAGAAGGTCTCAGGAAGGCTAACCCCGAGAAGCTCGAAGATGTGCTGGCTTACCTCATGGAGAACACGGACATCCTCCTCCTCGACGCGCCGGCTGGGCTTGAGAGGAACGCTATAATCGCAATGGCTGCGGCACAGGAGCTTCTACTCGTCGTAAACCCCGAGATTTCGTCAATAACCGATGCGCTTAAGACGAAGATAGTCGCGGAGAGGCTGGGGACCAAGGTCTTGGGAGTTGTGGTTAACAGAATAACAACCCTCGGTGTCGAGATGGCTAAAAGCGAGATAGAAGCCATCCTCGAAACGAAGGTGCTGGCGATGATACCCGAAGACCCCGAAGTCAGAAAGTCCGCAGCCTTTGGAAAACCGGTGGTTCTCAGAAGTCCGAACTCTCCGGCGGCGAAAGCTATAAAGGAGCTTGCCATGACACTCGTTGGAGCTGAGAAGAAAGCTCCGAGGATAGTTGAGGAGAAGAAGAAGGAGAGTGCAATTGCTAGATTTCTCAAAGTCTTCAGGAGGCGAAGGTGATGGAGCTCGTGCTCGTAGCTCTGCTTCTGGTGAGCATAGCGCTGAACATAGTTCAGCTCAGAAAGATAAGGCAGCTGAGCAAGGAGCTTCAGGAAGTGGGCATGAGGGTATCGGTCACGAAAGAGGAACTCGGTCAGATAAGGAAGCGGCTGGAGAGAATGAAGGGCGAAATCTGAGCGCACCCTTTAACTTCCCTTTCGTGTAAGTATACACATGAACCTGCTTAAGGTATTCGTAGGCTTGGCGCTTACGATGCTAGGACTTTCACTGCTACTAGTTCAGCCGGAGAACGTGGAAGCGGGGGCTGTGGTGATAATCGGTCCTATTCCCATAGTTTTAGCTTCGAATACATCGCTCTTACTTCCGCTTGTCCTGCTTGCAGCAGCTGTTCTCGTGCTTCTGCTTGTCCTGAGGTGGTAGTATGCTCGAAATCTTGGCGTTGATTCTCATCGTCGCCGGTTTGCTGCTCATCGTTCAGGGGCTTCTCGAAAGGGAAGTCGAAACGGAAGAAGATTTCGAGGATCTTGAAGAGTTCGAACCCAAGAAGAAGGTTACCGGAGGGGGTGTAGTGATAATAGGTCCGATTCCGATCGTCTTCGGCGAGAGCAAATACGCTTTCTACGCCTTGATTCTCGCAACGATCCTCACGCTCCTCTTACTGCTCTGGCTAGTTAAATTTATATGACCTTCGAATTCGTCCTCTGATGTTATGTATGCACGAATTAAGTTGAGGGACACCGTAAGAGTTCCGCCGTCGAAGCTCGGCGAGGACCTTGAGGAGGTTGTAAGGTCTCTTCTCTGGGAACAGTTCGAGGGCAAGCTCGACCGTGAGTACGGCATGATAATCGGAATTGAGAGCGTCGAGGAGATAGGAGAGGGTAAGATAATCGAGGGAGACGGCGGAGTTTACTTCGATGTTGTGTTCAACGCGATCTGCTTCAAGCCGATCCTTCAGGAGGTAGTGGAAGGAGAAGTGGTGGAAATCGTCGAGTTCGGAGCGTTCGTTTCCATAGGTCCCTTCGACGCACTACTGCACATGAGCCAGATAACGGATGACTACATGGTCTTCGACGAGAAGAACAAGAGATTCGTCGGAAGAGAGACCAAGAAGACACTCGAAGAGGGAGACTTCGTGAGGGCGAGGATAGTTTCGCTGAGTCTCAAGGAGAGGGAACCGGAAAAGAGCAGGATAGGTCTGACCATGCGCCAGCCGTGGCTGGGGGCTCTGAAGTGGATAGAGGAGGATATAAAGAAGCTTGAGAAGGAGAGGGAGGCGCTTTAATGGCTGAGCTGGCTTGCAGGAGGTGCAAGTTCATAAACATAGACACCGTCGTCTGCAAAAACTGCGGAAGCGATGAGTTGACCAAAGAGTGGTACGGCTACCTCGTAGTTCTCGACCCCGAAAGAAGCGAGATAGCGAAGAAAATGGGGATAAAAACTCCAGGAAAGTACGCGTTGAGGGTAGAGTGATGCTGAAGTTACCGGAAGAGCTTAGAGGCGAGCTTGCCAAGCCGCAAGGAAAGCTCTATAAAGACGGCGAGGGCGTTTTTGAGAGAGTGGAGGAGCTGAACAGAGCTAAAATCGCAGCCTTCGTCGGCGACGTCGTGACAGCTTTAGCCCTGAAGAGCGGGACTCGCGTGGACGTAGCAGTCGTCGACGGGAAAACGCTGAGGGAGGAGGGCGTGGAGCTGAAGCTCTCGGACTTCGAGATTTTAAAAGCGAAAAATCCGCCCGGAGCCGTAAGCTGCGAACTCGTAGCGGCGCTTGAGAGAGCTGTAGAACTTGCGGTCAGCGGAGCTAAGGTATGTGTCTGGGTGGAGGGGGAAGAGGACCTGGCAGCTTTACCGCTCGCGCTCCTTCTGCCCGAAGGCTCGATCGTCATCTATGGCCAACCCCGCGAGGGAGTAGTGGTCGTCGAAATCGATGGTGAAAAGAAGCTTCAAATACTGAACTTCGCACGCAGGATGGAGAGGGTTGGGAACTGTGAGGAAATTGACAGGCTGCTGAGGTGGTAGCATGGAAGTGTACGTGGAGTCGGACAGGTATAACCCCCTGCTGAAGAGGAGGGAGATACGCTGCAGAATAGAGTTCGAAGGCAGCACTCCTAGAAGGGAAGACGTTAGGCAGAAGGTGGCAGGTCTTTTCAACGCCGAGCCGGACAGGGTCGTCGTCGACTACATCAAGACGGAGTTCGGAAAGACGGAGGCGAGGTGCTACGTCAAGATCTACGACACCCGCGAAGATCTGCTGGCTATTGAGGAGGAACACATAATCAGGAGGAACTTTGGAGGTGGTGAAGGTGGCGAAGGGAGCTGAGAGTATCCACAGATTTTACGAAATAAAGGGAGAGAAAGTCGTGAGAAAGAGGAAGTTCTGCCCGCGCTGCGGCGAGGGTGTTTTTCTAGCCGAGCATCCGGATCGCAGAACCTGCGGCAAGTGCGGGTATACAGAGTTTAAGAAATGATTGCGCTCGGAATAGAGGGGACTGCTTGGAGTCTGAGCGTCGCGGTGGTCGATGAAAGGGACGTAATAGCGATGGCGAGCGACCCCTACGTGCCGAAGGTGGGAGGCATACATCCGAGGGAAGCCGCGCAGCACCATTCGGAAAAGCTTCCCGGTCTGCTCGAGAAGATATTCGAAGCAGTCGAACCATCACAGATAGATCTCGTAGCCTTTTCGCAGGGTCCCGGGATGGGACCGTGTCTCAGAGTCGTCGCCACGGCTGCCAGGTTGCTTTCCATAAAGCTCAACGTTCCGCTGGTCGGAGTTAACCACTGCTTGGCCCATTTGGAAGTCGGGAGATGGAAAAGCGGCGCGAAGAAACCGGTGACGCTCTACGTCAGCGGCGGCAACAGCCAAGTTATCGCGAGGAGGGGAAACCGCTACCGCGTATTCGGCGAAACTCTCGACATAGGAATCGGCAACGCCCTCGACAAGCTCGCAAGACACATGGATCTACCGCATCCCGGAGGTCCGCGCATCGAAGAGCTGGCGAAGAGGGGTAGAAAGTATTACAGCCTGCCCTACGTCGTTAAGGGCATGGACTTCTCGTTCAGCGGACTCGTAACGGCTGCTCAGAAGCTCTACGACTCCGGAGTGAAGATGGAAGACGTCGCCTACAGCTTTCAGGAGACGGCCTTCGCAATGCTCACCGAAGTGACGGAGAGAGCGCTCGCCTACCTCTCGCTCGACGAGGTTCTGCTCGTGGGCGGAGTTGGCGCTAACGCGAGACTTCAAGAAATGCTCCGCACGATGTGCGAAGACAGGGGTGCGAAGTTCTACGCGCCGCCGAAGGAGCTGATGGGCGACAACGGAGCGATGATCGCCTACACGGGTCTGCTGATGTACAAGCACGGATACGAAACGAAGATAGAGGAATCGATCGTAAAGCCGGACTTCAGAATCGACGAGGTCGAGGTAACCTGGGACTAAACAGCATCTCTAACTTTTTCGATCTCCCTGTAAGTCTCTTCCAGTATCTCCTCCGCGACGACTCTTTCGAGCTCCCCTCTTCCCTTCTCCCTGTAGATCTTCAGATACCTCCCGAAGTCCGAGATTATCGACTCCGCCGCTCGACTGTCTCTTATCGCGAAGCTCATCCCGACTATTCTGCCGAGCGTAAAGGCTGCGAACAGCAGCTCGTTGCCGGAGAACTTCTCCTTGAGATTCTTCAGCATCTCGTCGTCCCTCATTCTGCGATCCACCATCTCGACTATCTCCGCGACTACTTTCGCCGCTTGCCTTGCAGTCAGTCCGAGTGATTTGTAGAGCATGGATTTTCGCTGCGCTCGCGACTTTTAAATTATAAAAGCGGTGAACACGTAAGCTCCAGCCGAAATCGCAAGCAGCATTAGAAGGAGGGAGATAACGTCCGTAGCTCTCTTCCTCTTAGCCCAGAAACTTGTGTCGAGCAGTATTGCCCTCAGACCGTTGAACGCGTGAAATACGACCACGAGAAGTAGCGCTACATAGATCGGCGAGTATACAACGAACCTCTCCGCAACTTTTTCGTATTCCAGCGCCCCCTCGACGGCGTGGGTCGTTAAGAAGTGGAATGTAACCAGAAATACCATCGCTATTCCCGTCAGTATCTGCAGAAGCCACGCGAGCGGCTCAAGAACGTTCTTCGCCGTCATCTACACCGCCTCCAGCATCATCTGGACTGCAAGAATCCACACGACCAGCGTTGTGACGACGGTCAGCGCTAGCAGAGCTCTGCGATGCTCGTGCAAAAAACCGAGCTCGTGGATTATTACGCGTACCCCGTTCACCCCGTGATACACTCCGCAGAGAACCAGAAGCGCATCGAGCGGCAGAAACTGCGGAGACGTAGTAATCGCTATCAGACTTTCGTACACCTCCGGCTCCCTGAGGGTCGAAAGGTAGGCGAGGTGCATGCAGAGGTAGAGCAGAAGAACGATGCCCGTCAACCTGTGGAGCGCGAAGGCTAAGTCGAAGACACTCACGGGTTTGAACCACTTCACAACTCCCATGCTTCACCTCCTGAAGAGCAGCTTCGCCACGGCTCTCCTCCTCAGAAGCTGTATGGCTTTGGCGGGATCTATCTTCTTCGGGCAAACTTCGCTGCAAGCCATGGCGAGATGGCACCGCCACAGGCAGCGATCGTCGCTGACGACTTCGATTCTCTCACCCTCGCCCCTGTCCCTGCTGTCTGCGCAGAAGCGGTAGGCAGCTGTAAGCGCTGCGGGACCAACGTACTTCTCGTTCGTCGCAGCTGCCGGACAAACGCTTACGCAGGCTCCGCACTTTATGCAGAGGGTGAAAACGTAGTACTTCTTCAGCTCCTCGGGCTTCTGAATCAGCTCTACCGGGTTCTCGTAGCTGAGATCGTCGCGGATTATATAGGGCTTCACGGCTTTGTGCTTCGCGAAGAACCCCTCGAAGTCCGTAACGAGGTCTTTGATCACTTTGAAGTTGTCGAGCGGCTCAAGCTTGACCTCCTCGAACTGCGAAGCCTGGGTTTCGCAGGCTAAACGGGGCTTTCCGTTTATCTTCACCGCGCAGCTACCGCATATCCCCATGCGGCACGAGGCTCTGAATGAGAGCGTGGAGTCGATGTTGTCGCGGATGTAGTAGAGGCAGTCGAGGACCGTCCAGCCCTTCTTGACGGGAACCTCGAAAGTCTCCCAGTAGCTCTCCTCCCCGTTGAATCTCCTGATTCTGAACCTCACACTACCACCTCAGTACTTCCTCTCAGTCGGCTGCCACTTCGTGATAGTAACCGGAATGTACTCGAAGCGCGGACCCTCGCGGGTGTAGTAGGCTAAGCTGTGCTTCAACCAGTTGACATCGTCCCTCTTCGGATAATCGAGGCGGTAGTGAGCTCCCCTGCTTTCCGTTCGCAGCAGAGCAGCTGTAGCCACGACCTCTGCGAGCTCCAGCATGTAACCTATCTCCATCGTCGCCAGAAGGTCTGTGTTGAACCCCCTGCGGTTGTCCCTGATTTCGACGTTCTGATACCTGTCCTTGAGCTCTACTATCTTTCTGACCGCTTCTTTCAAACCTCTCTCTTCTCTGAAGATCCAGAGGTTCTTGTCCATCGTCTCGTTGAGTTCTCTCTTTATCTGATACGGACTTTCGTCTCCGTTTCTGCCGAGGAGATCGTCGAATATCCTCTTCTCCTCCTCAAGGAACTCCCGATCGTTTACGACTTTCAAATCGTTTCTGCTGGCGTATTCGGCAGCCATCTCACCTGCGACCCTTCCGAAGACTAGGCACTCTATCGTCGAGTTGCTACCGAGTCTGTTGGCTCCGTGAATGCTAACACAGGCGCACTCGCCGGCTGCGAATAAACCGGCGATACTCGTTTCCGTCTTAACGTTCGTGTGTATTCCCCCCATCGTGTAATGTGCGACGGGTCTGACGGGTATCACTTCTTCCACGGGGTCTACGCCGGCGAACTTTATCGCAGCGTCCCTTATCATCGGCAGTCTCTCGTTTATTTTTTCCTCTCCGAGGTGTCTCAGGTCTAGACCTATGTACGGACCGTGCTCGCTCTCGAAGCCTCTCCCCTCGATTATCTCCGTCCACATCGCCCTCGCCACTATGTCCCTTGGCGCCACCTCCATTTTCTCCGGGGCGTAGCGCTTCATGAAGCGCTCGCCATGCTTGTTTATCAAATATCCTCCCTCTCCTCTGCAAGCTTCGGTCATGAGTATGCCCGACGGAACCAAGCCGGTGGGGTGGAACTGTATGAACTCCATGTCCTTCAGCGGAACTCCGCAGCGGTAGGCTACAGCCATACCGTCTCCGGTAACCTGGTGGCTGTAAGTCGTGAAGCCGTAGAGTCTGCCAGCTCCGCCAGTTGCGAGCACAACGGCTTTAGCCTGAAACGCTACGAGTTCTCCGCTCTTCAGTTCTATGGCTGCGACACCCTTCACGCGTCCGTCCTCGACGAACAGATTCGTCATGAAGTACTCCGGGAAAATTTCGACGTTATCGTAAGTCAGCAGCCTTTCGTAGAGCGTGTGAACCTCGTGGAACCCCGTTCTGTCGGCTGCGAATACGGTTCTGTTCACGCTGTGTCCGCCGAAAGCCCTCTGAGCAATTTTTCCGTCCTCGGTTCTGCTCCAGGGACAACCCCAGTTGTCGAGCAGCAGGATCTCTCTTGGACACTCTCTGACGAAGAACTCAACCGCATCCTGGTCGGCGAGGAAATCGCTACCCTTTATTGTGTCCCACGCGTGAAGTTCGAAGCTGTCGTCCTCCCTCAGAACCGCAGCAGTCCCACCTTCGGCGCAAACGCTGTGGCAGCGGATCGGGTAGGTTTTGGCTATGAGGGCTATTCTCAATCTCCTGTTTTTTTCCGCGGCGGCAATCGCCGCTCTCATTCCGGCTAAACCGGCTCCGACTATTGCGATGTCGAATTCGAGTTTCACAGAAAATGTTCAACTTTAATTTAAATTAGTTTCGCCGATACGAACGCTATTTGTATTTCTCTTCCCATATTCTGCGCACAGCTTCACCGACTATTTCGAGGCAAGCTTCAGCGTTCTGCTTGGCCTTCTCCACTATCTCCCTGTAGTCTACGCTCGACCCCTTCACTCCGTGTGCATAGTTGTCCATCGTGCAAACGACCGCATACTTCAAACCGAGCTCCTTAGCTACAGTAGCCTCGCTCCCGGCTGTCATGCCAACGCAGTCGGCGAAGTTCTTGATCATCGCTATCTCAGCCTTCGTTTCCAAACGGGGACCACGAGTCTGGAAGTAGACGCCCCTCTCTATCACCGGAAACCTCGACTTGACCCGGGCGGCTTCAATCAACTTCTGCCTGATGTATTCGTCGAAGCCGGGGGTTACGTGGACAAGCTTGTCTTCGTAAACGGTTACGCCGCTGAAGAAGTCTATGTAGTCGTGCGGAATTATAACGGCGGGTACTTCGTACTCCTCCCTTAGGCAGCCCACGGAACCCATGGCTACGACGTATTTAACTCCGAGGGACTTGAGCGCGTAAAAGTTTGCGGCGTGGTTTATTCTGTGAGGCGGCTTATTCTTTCGTCTTCCGTGCCTCTGTATCACCGCCACGTCGATCTCTTCGAACTTTCCGACGTAGAGCTCAGCTTCGCCGAATGGCGTGCTCACGTTTACATCCCTTAGCCCCTCGAACTCGATTTCGAGTATGTGTGTCCCGCCGACGATGCCTATCATTCGACGAACCTCCAGTAAACCCTGCCATCCACCACGACCCTTTCCACCTTACCCCTCGCCTCCAGCACGGAAAGAACGTCGTCAAACCTTCCGGGCATCGAAACCTCGATGCTAAGAGGGTCGAGACCGTACTTCGAAAGAAGGAGCGAGAGGATCGTCCACTTCGTAGCCTCGCCCCTCTCCTTAAGGACGTTGAGCACGAGCTCCGAAACGTCCTCGACAAAGTTCCACGGGAAGATTATCCAGGAGTAGTCCCAGAGGTATTCGGCGAAGTAGTCGGGGATGAAGTCGGACTCCCTGAGCATGAAGAGTGCAGCCGTCCTGACTTCTTCGGCTTCAACGACCTGCAGGGCCTTCCTCATCGTGGTTCCCGTGTTTATCAAGTCGTCAACTATTAAAGCTCTCCTGCAGGAAACGCTCCCCTTTCCCCTGACGTCGAGACTTTCGAGGTTCTGAACACCTAGATAGTCACTAAGTATCCTGCCGACAAACCACCCGCCTTTGGCGAGCGCCACTATGCAGTCCGGCTCGTAGCCGTCCTCTATCACCTCAAAAGCTATCTTCCTCGTCAGCCTGTCGACGTAGTCGAAGTTTACCGCTACGTACCTCATCTAACCACCGTAGAAGCGGAGCCTGTAGAGCTCCCCTCCCGGTCTATACACCGCTACGTTGCACGGCATTGGCTTCAGATTCATCTTTCTCTGGAACTCCGTCTGTTCCTGCCATGTGGAGGAGTTCACGAGCAGCACGCCGCGGTAGAAGGACGCTCCGTAAGTGTGAACGTGACCGGAGTGAAGCACGTCCGGAATGTCTTCTATCACCAGGTAATCTTCCTTCTCGGGCGCGATCGGACTTCTCTCTCCGTATAGCGGACTTAAGTGGCGGCGCTTCAACAGCTCCTCCATCGCCTTGTGCGGCTCCTCGTAGCTCAGTCCGGGGATCCTCGAAACTACGTCGTCGAGACTTCTTCCGTGGTATATGAGAACCTTGACCCCCTCGATGTCCACGAGGCTCGGGTTTCCGACGTGAACGACGTTGTTGGAGAAGAGCTTCCTTATCTCGCTCGGGAGCGCGGGCTGAGGCTCAGCCTGCCTCACGGCGTCGTGGTTTCCGGGCGAGATTATTATTTTGATGTCTTTCCTTATCTCGTCAAAGTGTGCGGCGGCAGCTTCGTACTGTTCGTAGAGGTCTACTATTGCGAGGTCGTTCTCCTGTCCGGGGTATATTCCGACCCCGTCGACTACATCGCCCGCAACTATCAGATACTTCACCCTCTCAGCCAGCTCCTCCTTGCCAGCCTCGCAGTTGAGCCAGCGAACGAAGTATCCCCACTCACTCTCCAGAAACTCCCTGCTACCGAAGTGTGTGTCGGAGATGAATGCGATCATGAAGTCCTTCTCGATCTTCCTGGCTCCGTTTACCGGGACGTCGGGAAAGATTATGCGATCGGCTATTATGATCTTCTCCCTCAGCGTTCCGCTGACCGCTACGACCTCGTCGCCGAGCAATCTCTCAGTGATTTCCGCGACCTTTCCGGTTGCGACGCATCCAACAACGCCGGTGGGATCTTCGAGTTCTATGAAGTAACCTTTCGCCGTCTCGCGAACGTCGTTGACCATTCCTATCACGGTGACGCTCTCACCCCTAAGTCTGCCGAGCTGGGCTATTGGTGTTGCCGCAACTCTGGCTTTGAGGATCGCCGAAAGTTTCTCGTACCTCGACCTGAAGTACATGAGGAAGTCCTCGATCTTACCCTCGCACAGCGAGTTGCCCGTCACGTCTTTCAGTATTTTCACTTTCGCCTCCTTCTCGGGTCTCGTAATAGCTTTCTCAGCTTTAACGACCTCCTTTTTCCTTTTAAGGGACTCCAGGGCTCTCATCACGTCCTTCTCGGTTATTATGAACTGGTCTCCGGCTGTTCTGCACACCTCGTCGATAACTTCGTCGATATTGTCACAACTCCTGAGTACCTCGATCGCTTTCGGGTTTACGTTGTAACCTCTCACCAAGAACTTCTTCACTATGGTTGCGGCATCGATATTTTTAACTATCATCGAGCATCCTCCGCTTGATGACTGAAGACTCGAAGGTTCTGCAGTTCTTAAAGGATTTGGTCACATCCCTGATTACGGTCGCGATCATAGTAGCCATCGGAATCGCCGTCACCGGCACATGGCCCTTCGTTGTAGCAGTTGAGAGCGGGAGCATGAAACCGAATCTACAGCCGGGCGACATCGTTTTTCTAATCTCGCCGGAGAGGAACGGCGGGATAACGACTTGGGAGGAGGGTAAGGAGAAGGGGTACGTCAGCTTCGGCGACTACGGCGACGTCATAGTTTACAGACCAAACGGACAGGGGAAACCGATAATACATAGAGCCATAACCTACGTCCACAAGGGCGAGAGGATTCCAGCCCTCGTGAACGGAAAGCTCGTTTACACCGACGCAATCGCTGAAAGCGACGGTTACATAACCCAAGGTGACAACAGAATAACGAACCCCGTTCCCGATCAGCTCGTTCCAGCAGCCTTATCACCGCTCGGTGAGAAGATAATGCCCGTAAAGGAGGAGTGGGTGATCGGCGTGGCGAAGTTCAGAGTTCCGCTGATAGGCTATTTAAGGCTGCTGATACCTATCTGACCTCAGCCCTCACGGTTACGAAGACCGGTCCGCGGACATCTATTTTTCCACCCTTCCATATCACGTACCTCCTGACGTTCTCGTGGAGGAAGAGGTTGATATCTGAAAGCCCCTCCACGTTCCTGACCCTCGCGACGACGTCCTCACCCCTCATGGCTGCGAGCTCTATCTTCCTCGCAGCTCTGTGGGCGAAGGAGTCAAGGTATCTGAATCCCGTCGTGACGCCTTTCTCGAACATCTCTCTGAACTTCTCGCTCCTCGGCACACCGTAGATGCTGCCGTTGTAAACGACCACCTCGTTCGCATAAGCCGGTCCGCACAGCTTCTTTCCCTCCTCTTCCTCAACGAGGTATACTCTTACCTCCCTGCCGAAAACTTCCCCCTCGTAGGCTAAAAACCTGCAAGGCGCAGGGGCGTCGGCGTTTTGCGTCGCTACTTCAGCTATCCTTCTCGCTATCTCGAAACCTTCGGCACTTTCCGGCTTCTCCATCAGCCTTATCTGTCTGGCTATTTCGACGTCGCTGAGCTCTATTCCACCGTAAAGCTGCGGGTAAACGAGCTTTCTGACGTCTTCGTATCCGAAGAGAATCATCGCCAGCCTTTCGACGCCGAGACCCAGGTTCATAACCGGATACTCGATGTCGTACTCAGCGAGAGCCGTCGGGGAGTAAACGCCGAAGGTAGCGATCTCGACCCAACCGTCGCTGTACTTCGTTCTGCTGCCGACAAGCTTCGGGTGGAAGGCGTAGACTTCTGTCTGTGTGTCTGGAATGTAGTACTTGCTCCTCTTCTCGTCCTTCTTGAACTTAAACTTTAAGAAGCCGAACTGCCTCAGAAGAGCCTCAGCTACGGCTTTTCCGTCCTCAACACTGACGTCTTCATCCACGACGACGCAGCTTGCTGAGAAGTAGCTGTAAAGCCTCGTAGCGTCTTCCCCCTGCTCCCTCCTGAAGCAGCGGTCAATGCTGAAGAGCTTTATAGGCAGCGGTAGCTTGTCGGCGACGTGGCTGAGGGTGATAAACCACCCCGTCGTCATGTGGCTGCGCAGTGTGAAAGCCGTCGGCTCGGGTTTGAGCTCCTTGAACTCCGGAAATACTTCGTCGAGAATTCTGACGGCTGTGATGTCGTCGACTCCAAGCACTTTTGCGACTTCGTAGCTTAAGTCGTCGCCGTCGATGAGCCCCTTCTTGTAGGAGTGGAAAACCCTCTGAAGCTCGGAAACGTCGAATTCCCTGCCAACGATACTCCTGATCTTTTCGACCCTTTCCTTCTCAATTCCCACGTTCGGTTTGGGGAGTGTTGCGAGGTAGAAGCACCGATCCAGAACGGCTAAAGCTTCCTTTCCAAACTGCTTCCTCACGTGAACGTCTTCAACTATTACCGGATTCACGACCTCCTTAAAACCCATCGCGAGGTAAGCGCGACGGAGCATCTGGATAGTCTTGAAGAGGGGATGCTCTTCCCCGAAAGCGTAAGAAAGGCGGGGGTACATCCTGTCGGGGTCGACGATCCTCACGACCTCTCTGCCGGCAAGCCAGGCTTTCTCGAAATCCTTCTCCGCGAGTTCCCTGAACCTCTGCGGGTCGAATTTCATGGAGGAGGGCGGTAATAAAGTCTATTTATCCCTTTCTTTACCCTGATCGTGGTAGTCAGAAGGGAGAAAAAACTCGAAAAGAAGATTGCGAGGGAAAGGATAGACTTCCTCCTGCGCAGAGCTCAGGAGGTTAAATACAGGGACTACGACCTCGCCAGGCGTTACGTAGAACTCGCGAGAAAGATAGCCACGAAGTACCGCGTTAGATTGAATATCGAGCAGCGGCGCAGCTTCTGCAAGGGTTGTCTCTACCCCTACAGAGCGGACAGAGTTAGGGTTAGAATTAGGAAGGGGAGAGTCATCGTCACCTGCCTGAACTGCGGAAGGGAAAGGAGGTTCCAGATCAGAAACCGAGCACGTCGAACATAGAGTATATCCCCGGGTCTTTGACCCTCGCTATCCACTTCGCAGCCCTTATCGCGCCGGCTGCGAAGCACTCCCTGTTCGTAGCTCTGTGGGTCAGCTCTATCCTCTCGCCGGTGCCGAAGAAGAACACCGTGTGTTCACCCACGACGTCGCCGCCTCTGACTCCGAATACTCCGATCTCCTCGCCCTTCGGCGAGATCCCCTCGCGACAGAGCCTTCTGTCGACTTTTCTTCCTCTCTCCGCAAATACGCTGGCTACGATTTCGGCTAGCTTCAGAGCCGTGCCGCTCGGCGAGTCCCTCTTGTGCCTGTGATGCAGCTCCACGATCTCCACGTCGGCATCGCTCAGATAGCGGGCTGCGAACTCCACGATCTTGAAGAACACGTTGACACCCACACTGAAGTTCGGCGAAATTACTGAGGGCACCCTGCTGCATATTTTTTCCAGCTCTCTGCGCTGCTCTTCGGTGAAACCCGTAGTTCCCATGACCACGCGCACACCTCTGTCGGCAGCAACTCTCGCGTTCCTCAGCGCAGCCTCCGGAGTTGTGAAATCGATTAGCACGTCGGCGTCGAGCTCTTCTATGTTGTCGCTGATGGCGACACCTATCCTTCCGATTCCGGCGAGTTCTCCAGCGTCTTTTCCTACTTCCACGATGTCAAAAGCCTGTGCAACCGTGAGCCCCTCCTCAACGGCTCTTCTCACTACAAGTCTTCCCATCCTGCCAGCAGCGCCGGCGATCGCGAGTCTCATGGATTCAGTAAGCGCATGAAAATAAAAAATTTGATAGCTGAAGTGAAAATGTTCTCTTTCAACTTTCCGCCAGCTTTTCTCACCCAAACTTCCCCCTTCCCTCGATCCCAGCGTTCAGAAGATTAACAAGCTCTCTACCTCTTCTCTGCGGCTGTTTCAATGCAGTAACCCGCGAGGTGAAGCAATCTTCATTCTGAAATCTTCTCCATCAGAATAGCTGCCAGAACTCCGATGACGAATCCGTTTCCGATTAAAGGCTGTAGGAGCGGTGGAAGGCTACCCACGAGACTGTAGGGCATGAAGGAAACGACGACGCTGAGCAGCACCGGCATCGAGATTGCTACGACATCCTCGAAGCTCGACCGCTTGAGCATCTCGATACCGGCTGCGAGCTGGGAGCACATGAAGTAAGTGAGCGTCGCCGCGACCACGGTAGGCGGTATTACGGCAGCCAGAGCTATGAGCTGCGGGAAGAAAGAAAAGAGTATCAAAGCCACTCCGGCTGGCAGCAAGGTATAGCGCGACGCGCTTCTGCTTGCAGCTATCACTCCGGGGCTCAGGGTGTAGTTTACGACTCCCACGACGCCGATGAGTCCGGCGACGACGTTGGCAACGCCGGTCGCGGCGACACCTTTACGCAACCTCTCCTTAACTTCTCCTACGAACGAAACGGACTCCATCGAGCTTATGTCGTTGATCAGCAGCGCGAGGTAGCATACTAAAAAGGACATTACGATCGCAGGATTCAGCACGGGCTTAAACGTCTGGAAAGGCACGCCGAGGAGCTCTACCCGGGGGAGAGGAGGAGACTCGATCGCGAAAACGATCGCACTGCCGAGCAGCATCGCCCACATCGCGATCGTCGATTCCCAGATGCCAGACAAAAACCTGCGAGCTGCGAACATTCCGAAGAGCAGTGCGAGGAAGAGGTAGAAGTCGAGAAGTGAGGAGATCAGCGATACCACGGTGGGCATGATGCTGAAAGCCACGATGAGCAGAACCGCAGCCACAACGCGGGAAGTGAATAGAAAAAACAGGCGGGAAACTGCACCGCTTGCAGAAATTAAGATCAGTAAAAGCCCCCCAACGGCTACAGACGTGTAGATCTCCTCAAAACTCCCTCTGCTCGCTGCAATTCCGACTATGAGCACTATGGACGGACCGGAAACGAGCGGCAGACGGTGCCCCACTAGGAGCTGCAGCAGGATAGCGAAGCCGGTTATGAAGAAGGCTCTTCTGATGTACATCGCCTGCGATGTGACGTCTTCGAAATGCAGAATCGCCACAACCTTACCAGCCACCAGGACGATGGGGAGCAGGATCAGCAACCACTGAAGACTCAACAGCAGGAGCTCGAAGGTGGGCGGGACGTCTTCCAGTCCGTAGCGGAGCTTCAGACTACCACCCACCGAAAAATTGGTGGGTGGACTTTAAGGTTTGCTCAGAGCATTATGCCCTCGAACTTCCTGCAGAACTCTTTCCCCTTTTCTGTCGTCCTGTAAGTTCTTCTCTCGACTCCGACCTCTTCGAGCATTTCCGCTTCGACGAGTTGCTGAATGTACTCGTCGGCGCTCTTGAAGTTCAGGTTACACCCGTAAACTATTCTGGTTATACCGGCACCCTCTCTCCTGTCGCACAGCTTTAGTATGCAAAAGAAAATTTCGTAGCGCGATCTTCGAACCATTGAGTTGCTTGGTAACCATCTATTTAGTGTTTTTTGTTATAACAACAACAGTCATGATGATGATCTGTAGACGTATATAGTCTCGCCGTCGATTATCACGTAAACCACTTCCGAGCCGTTCGAAGTTCTTATTATCGGCTTGTCGAGGAGCTCGAACAGCTTTTTGATATCACTCTCATTTTCCACGTACACGACGTTGCCCGAAATTGGAACCCTGCCGTTGACTGCGAACCTCTCGATTCCGAGCCTCTTCCCTCTCTTCACAAAACCTTTCCCGCTGTAGGCTGCGAGCGGCACCGTTACCGCAAGCGGAAGTGTGAAGAGCATCCTCGCGGTGTCAATATCTAAACCGGCGAATTTGCTCTTTTGCTCCCTCGTCGAAACTACCGGTCTAACGTTGCTCTCCTCCTCGTTCTGGAAGTATACGAGACCTCCACTGCTCACCACGGCGATTTCGTGCTCGAAGCTCTGCTCTCCGTCGACTTTCGCACTGAGAAGAACGCTGTGGTCGAGGTGCAGCACTCCGAGCTGTCTCGAAACGTTCTCGACCCTGGTGTTGATCTCCTCCGGCTTAAGCGTGAAGGACTCCTTAAACCCGCCGCTGAACTCACCGCTCCTCCTGTCGAGCTCGTCTACCCAGAGTATTACCCTTTCCCTCCCCACCGTGGTTGTGTAGACAATTTTCAGAACCATGTCGTAGCTGCCGTTTCCGCCGTTTTTGTAGCTGAAGGTGTAGGTGGCTAGGATTCTGTCGACCAGATTTCTGGGATAGAACTTTGCCGACATTCTCTCGCCGTAGAGCGTGTTGTTCAAGAGCACAGCTTCGTGCTTCAGAGTGCCCGTTCCTCCAACTTCTCCGACAACCTCGCTGACCCTCTCAACACTCGGAGCTGAAAAAGCCGCGAAAGAGAGAGCGGCGAAGATCAGCGAGAGTGCAAGCGTAGCTGCGAAGAGCAATTTCTTGAAATTTTTCAAGTTCAGTCACCTCCAACAGCTCTAACAACCACTCCGTTGCTCACGACCCCATAGCCCAGAACCTCGGCTCCCTCGTTGATGTAGTAGTAACCCGGACTCGTAAACTCCTGATTTCCGCCGCAGTTCATGCGGGTCGAAACCGTCACGTCGATGTGCTCCTCTCCATCCACGCTGACGTGCCAGAGCAGCTTAACACTCTTCCTTCCCTTCAGCTCGTAGCTTCCCGAGCTGACCTTTACGTCTTCTATCTCCAGCTCAGCCGGGATTCTGTCCTTAACCGTCACGTTTTCAGCTTTTCCTCTTAGGACTATCCTGAACGTCCAGAACTCCTTGGTGTGTGTCTCCACAACTCTTCTGCCGCTGAGCAGAACCTTTTCGATCGAAAGCTCCGGAAGTTCGCAAGCTCTTATCTTCGCGGAGCCACCGTTCCAGAAGGCTTCGATGCTCACAACGCCGACGCCACCGAGGTAGGTGCCGGAAATTGTCCTTTCCTCCCCGCTGCCTATGAGCGTCGGGTTTTCGAACTCGAAGTTATCGGAGTAGGCGAACACGCTGATGTCTTCGTGGAGGTTGTTCCTGACTTTGAGAACCTCAATTTCCCCTGGCTCTGCAGCTATCGGGAGGCATTCTAAGTCTATCAGAGGGTCTCCGACCTTCACCTTCACGTTTCTTTCGGCTTCAAAGTTCTCGAAGTTTGCAGAAGAAGCCACAATTAGTCCGAGAGCTATGAGCGCGATCGCGAGCTTCCTCATGTTATCCTCCTGAGCCTGATCTTCACTATCGTCTCGTCTCCAACGATCATGTAAACCGCCGCCAGCGCCGCAGCAATCGCCCCGACGATTATCAGCAGCGGAGTGTAAGGACTGGCGTCGGCGAGCTCCTCTATTACTTCTGGAGGAAGTACGAGCGGATAAGCCCGAACGGCAACTTTTTCGACGTAGATCATCGTCTCCTCCGGAGCCCTCACGTGAACGTCTACGCTTTTCGAAGCTCCAGCCGGTATAAGGAGAGAGTCCTGTGAGAGCGAAATCCTGTCACTTTCGGAAGTGAGAACGAAGTAACTCGGAAACGGCAGCTGGTTCTCGACTTCTATCTTCGTGTCGAACTCGGAGTTCGGAAGGTACCACCCCTCCCTCTGCCCGCCGGCAGCAGTTACGGCGTAGCTGAAGCTCAGAGTTCCCCAGTTAGCCATGGTAGCTACGATTACGCTGACGATCAGCGCCGCCGCTGCGAGGGCGTAGAGTGTGCTGAACTTCACCTTAATCACCCTCTTTTTTCTTTTCTTCTTTTCCCCCGTCGCCAGCATGGCAGCACCGGTGGCTACGAGAAGAAGGGAAGCGTAGACGTTCGCGTGCTGTGAGATTGCCGCAATGTATTCGCCGAGTTTCGGAATTTTCAGAGGTTTACCCCGGACCGACAGAACGACTCCCGCAACGTCTTCTTTTCTCACAACACCCCCGTCGAGCTGATCCGTCGCAACGTTCGCGTCACCTTTGGTTACGAAACCTTCACCCGTTTCCGCGACGACACGGTGCACGACCCAGCCGTCGCTGCTTCGAAAGACCACGATGTCGCCCACGCTCCCCCCCGCGAGGGGGTTTATGAAGAAGACGTCACCCCTCTGGAGTGTGGGAGTCATGCTGTCCGAGGTTACGTAGGATATCAGAATCGGTCTGTCGAGAAAGTAGCCGGCTACCGCTGTGAGCATGAATACAACCGAGATCCAAGCTGCTGCGTTCCTCATTTCAACCGCCTAAAAAATTTAAAAGAATTTAAGTAGGGCACTCTCCATCGAAGGCGACTATCGACATCTGGACACTGCCACCGCTGCTCTTGCACGTGTTGTCAAAGACGAAACCGACTGGCACGTCCTGTCCGTGGTAGACCGTGAATTTTATCTGCGTGTCCGGACCGGCTATTGTCGCGGTTCCTGTGTCGTATTCGCCGGCGAAGATCTTAACGCCGCTGTCACCCGCTATGGATATCCACACGCAAACCGGGAATCCGTCCGGGAACCTCTCGGTGTCGTTGTTCTCCCAGAACTCGTTACTGACGTTGAACATCTCCTCAAAGACATACGTTGTGTTGTGACTCATTCCCCTGCCGTAGCCCGGGAAGTTCGGATTGTTCGGGCTTATTTCGATCGTCAGCTTACCATTGTCGAGGTAGGCGTAGGGCTGCGCCGGTTTCAAGTCCAGGAACTCCAGGTCGTCGGAGGTTATGTTCACCGTTACGCTCCTCTCTGCTTCGTAGTACTTGAAGTTGGCTCCGGCACCTATGCTCAGCGTCAAGCCGAGCATAAGAAGCAGAACTCCGATCGCCTTTTTCATCTAAATCACCCCTGTCCGCACTTGTTGGTGAGCTCTGACGGCTCTTCACCGAATCTGTAGGCTTTGATAGTCATGGACCCATACCAGACATCTTCCGGGCTGTCTCCGTCCGCGCTGAGGTCTACCCCTATGCTCTTTTCGGCGTTGTGATCCAGGACGAAGCAGACGTCCTGGGCTGCGCTGTCAGAAGCGGTAGCGAGACTCCCATCCTCGACGCTGTGTACTCCTCCGCCGTAGAATTCGATGCTCGCTATGCTCGACGTTATCCTAACGACGATCGCTACGTTCTCCCACAAGTGGTTGCTAACCGCGAAGACCTCGTCGAAGTTGTATTCACTCGCTGGACTGATCCCGTAGCCGTAGCCCGGGAAGTTCGGATTGCTCGGTGAAAAGTCCAGCACGAGCTCTCCCCTGTCGTCTATGTACGCGTACGGCTGTATGGGTTTCAGGTCGATTAGTTCTGCGTCGTCGGTCGTTATGTTCCAGTGCACGCTTCTGCTCGCGTTGTAGTCGCTAAAGGTGGCTCCTGAGCCTATAAGCAGGCTCGCAACCACCAGCACTCCAACTATCACCAACCTTTTCATGCTCCACCTCTTTCCGGCTGCGAAGCCGGTAGCGATTGTAGAAGTCAAATTATTAATAAATTTTGAATATAAAATTAGAATCAAAAATAAGGTTTCGGAGTCGGAAAGAGAGGTCAGAAAGTTTCGTCGGGGTGAATGGCAAGCTCTACGTCTGCAGCGCTGGCTCTCCTCACGAGAGTCGCGAGCGGGTTCTTCGTGTTCTTAAAGCTGTTTCTGCGATTGAATACCACGAAACCGCTCCGCATACCGAAGAGTTCGAAGCCCCGAACCGCAGCCCTGAAAACCGCAGCGTCGTCTCTCACGATGTAAGCTGCGAAGTGCATCTCGTCGAGAAGCGATGCGCTCGCTATCATAGCGTTGTCGCTACCGAGCAGCCAGAGGTCGCTTTCTGCAAGAGTTCTGTACGCTCTTAGATTCAGAAGTCCGAAGAAGGCGTTGCTACGAACGCAGCTCACGACCGGTATCCCGGCGTCCAGAACTTCTCCAATCTTTTCCTCGCACATGTTCATGTGGACGAGCAGATCCGGCTGCAGCTCAAGCGCGGCTTCGACGTCTTCGCAATCCCTTTCGCCCGCGTGAATTGCGAAGAGCATGTTCCTCCGCCTGGCGACCTCTCTAACCTCTTGTAGCAATTCGAGGTCGTGATCTCTGGCGCTGCTGTAGGCGAAGCCGAAAGCTCTGACGTTTTCGGCTTCATCCACACTCTTCGGTCTGGCGAGTGGAAGAACGCCTGCGATGCCCTCAACCACGCTCACGTCGCCCTCTCTGAAGTCCAGAAAAAACGTTGTTCCGCAATCTCTCGCAGCCCTGACTTCATCCGCAACGCAGCTCCTGAGAATTTCGGCTCTCGTTGCTGCAAGCATTCTGTGCTTGTATCCTTCCGGTCCGACGAGCTCCTCCAGCGGCATGTGCGGAGCCTCTTTAAATGCAGAATCCGCCAGATGGGTGTGAGCGTTGAAGAAGGTCGGGGAGAAGTAGTAATCATCGAACTCCAGCCTGCTCTCCTCGAACCTGCACTCTTCGACGACCAGGTAGCCGTGTCTCAAGCCGTCGTCGCATATAAGCGCTCCCCGGAGCACGCAAGGGTTATATATGGAACGAACTTAACCCTTTCCATGGCAAAGGTAAGGCGAACGAAGGACAGAACGCCGCCTCTGATGTCCTCGGCTGGAATAATGAGGTATTTCGAAGAGGAGAGAACGCACATCCAGATAAGTCCGAAAACGGTTCTAATGGCTGGAGTGGTTACTGGTGTGCTTGTAATCCTCCTGAACGCGTTCTATGGTCTCTGGCCTTAAAGAGGTGATATTCGCGGGCAGGTCGAACGTCGGGAAGTCGACACTTTTTTCGAAGCTCTTCAAGGTCGACGTCAGGAAGGGAAAGAAACCGGGAACGACGATAAGAATTAACTCCTTCGTCTGCGGGGGTGTGAAGTTCTCCGACTTGCCGGGGTTCGGATACGTCCACGGAGTGAGCAGAAACTTCAATGAAAGAATTAAGGACTTCATCGTTCACTACATCGAGAGAAACGCCCGGCGAATAGTTGCCGCAGTCGAAGTGATAGATGCGAAGTCCTTCGTGGAGATAGCGGACAGGTGGGATTCGAGGGGCTACATACCTGTCGAGGTCGAGATGTTCCAGTTCCTCAACGAGTTCGGCTTTAGGGTTTTCGTGGCTGCGAACAAGATGGACAAGGTGGACGACGACAGGGTCCTCGACGAGATAGCCGCACGCCTCGGATTGGATCCACCGTGGACGAAGTGGAGACACGTGATCTTCCCGATCTCTGCGAAGAAGGGTGAGATAGACGGGTTAAAAAGGGCTCTCAAGAGCCACCTCGCATCGCTGAACCTTCACGAAGCTCTCAGAGCTTTTAGAAGCTGATGTAGCCCGCCTGGTGGAACCCCCGTCACCGCTCGGGGGGCTCATGGCTGGCGGGCGTAGAACTTTACACTCGAAAGTTAAAAAAACTTTCTACAAACCGAGGACGTGGATGATGAGGAAATATACGATCATTATCACCAGCCCGAGCGGGACGCCGATTCTTGCCCAATCCTTCATCGTTATCTTCATCCTCGCCGCTGCGATTATGTTCGGTATGTTGCCAGGTATCAGCATGCCGCCGGAGATTATCAAGCCCATAAGGGCGCTCTTTATCTGCTGTTCCGTGAGCGTGGGACCTATTTCGGCTGCCGTCAGCGTAGCGTTGTCGAGGAAGGCGGACACCATGTTTATCCAGTAGAGAGCCTCGGCGGGCACCTTGGAGATGTACCAGACTATCAGCGGTGTGCAGCCGGCGCCAAGCAGTTCGAGGGCTGTAACAAACATGTAGACCCTGAAAGCCCTAACAACGACTGTTCGCAGAGTTTCCTCGTAGACGGGAAGCTCTACGCTTTCGACCCTCGAACTCCCAACGCGGAAGACCGCATAAACTCCGAGAGCGAGCACTCCGGAAATTATGTAGTGTCCGATTAGTCTTAGGAGGTAGAAGAAGTCGGCGTTAAGTTTCCTCACGGCTATGGTCGAGAGCGGCTCGCCGACAGGCGTTAGAGCTGCACCCATTCCGACCGCGAAGCAGGCTATGACGATGAACTCGACCTTCTTTCTTCTCTCCAAAGGCATCGCGAGGGCTATTTCTGCCAGTATGACCGAGCAAACGATAACCGAAATCACACTCGAAATCAAGCCGAAGAAGACGACGAAGAAGAACACGAAGAACCTCAAGCCGACCTTCTGCATGAACGTTACGAGCGCGGAGTATATCTGCCTGTTGTAGAAGTGTATGATCAGCCCGATTATCAGCACCACCTGAAATATACCGAGCACGGGGATCCCGTCGATCTTTACTATTCCTATCGGCGATTCGAGCGCGTGAATTACGAGCTCGGGGGTCAGGATCGGAGCAACCGTGCTCGTTATAAGCAGCGAGATTACACCCATAACGAGGAAGAAGGGTTCGAGATTTTCTTCCACCCACCTCACGCGGAAGGGGAGTATCAGAACGAGAGCGAGCAAGATGAAGAGAGCCGCGGAAACAATCGGATCCGGCTGCTCCGGGATAAGTTCGGCTGGTTGCATGCGCGTCTATTTTAAACCTACAAATTTTTTAATCTTGCGATACTCTCCATACTATAAATTTAACCAAAAACAAATAATAATCTTTCAATCCTCTTTTCATCGAGCTACCGGATAAAGTAGGTATACG
>JBEVCD010000027.1:0-26196 GCA_040514265.1 Archaeoglobaceae archaeon
GGGTGAACGTCAAGGGAGGAGCGATAGCGATCGGACACCCGCTTGCTGCCAGCGGTGCGAGGCTGATAGGGACGCTGGCGAGAATTCTGCACGAGAAGGGGGCTGATTACGGCTTGGCTACGGCTTGCGTCGGCGGCGGGCAGGGTGCCGCGTGCATAATAGAGAGGGTCTGAAATGAGGACCTCCGAAGAGTACAGGCAGGACCTCTACAAGATGAAACCGAACGTCTACGTGAGGGGAAAGAAAGTTACGAGAGACGATCCGGAGCTGAGCGGAGGTATAAACGTAATATCGAAGACCTTTGACCTCGCGGAGCATCCGGAGTATAGGGATCTGCTCACGACCAGGTCGCACTTGACAGGAAAGAGGATAAACCGCTTCACACACGTAAACCAGTCAGCCGAAGACCTCATGAAGAAACAGGAAATGACCAGGAAGCTCTGCAGACTTACCGGTGGTTGCATTCAGCGCTGCATGGGGTGCGACGCGATAAACGGACTCTCCGTGGCAACTTACTTCTGCGACGCGGAGCATGGAACCGATTACCACAAGCGCTTCATCGAGTACCTCAAGGAGTTTCAGGAGAGGGATCTCGTAGCTGCGTGTGCCCAGACAGACGTGAAAGGAGATCGAAGCAAGAGACCGCACCAGCAGGATGATCCGGACATGTACGTGCGCGTGGTTGAAAAGAGGAGCGACGGGATAGTTGTAAGAGGTGCAAAGAACTGCATAACTATGGCTGCCGTCGCTGACGAGATAATAGTCGTGCCGACGAGGGCTATGACTGAAAAAGACAAAGACTACAGCGTAGCCTTCGCCATCCCGGCGGACGCGGACGGTGTGAAGATAGTGGCGAGGACGTCGAAGCTGAGATCTCCGCCGGGCTTTGAAATGCCGCAGGGCGAGATTGGCGACGACGAGAACATGGTCATATTCGACGACGTCTTCGTACCGTGGGACAGGGTTTTCATATGTGGCGAGCACAAGTACGCGACGCTCGCAGCCCACCTATTTGCACTCTTCCACAGGCACAGCTACACGGGCTGCAAACCCGCGAGCACGGACATAATCATGGGCTTCGGCGCGCTTATAGCCGAATACAACAACGTCTACGACAGACCGAACATAAGAGATCGCCTGGTCGAGCTGGCTGCGACTGCCGAGCTCGTTTACGCCGCAGGAGTAGCAGCGGCGATCTTCGGAACTAAAACGCCAGCTGCCTTCGTTCCAAACGAGGTCTACGCGAACATCGGAAGGAGGCACGCAGGACTGAACTACTACCACGAGCTACAGATACTCGCCGAACTGGCTGGCGGATTGCCGGCTTGCCTTCCGTTCCCCGAGGATTACATGAATCCGGAGATCAGACCGCTGATCGAGAAGTACATAAAGCGGCGCAGCGATGTGCCGGCTGAGAACGTCTACCGCTGCCTCTACGGTATATCCAACATACTCTGCAGCTCCCTCGGCGGTGTGCAGGCGGTCGCGGGTGTGCACGGAGGGGGTTCGCCGGTGATGGAGGACATAGCGATATGGAGGAGCTACGACTTCGAGGAGAAGAAGAAGATCGCGAAATACCTCGTCGGCATAAAGGACTGATTATGTTCTTCGAGGATTTTTCTCCGGGAGCGAGGTTCGAAACCGCGGGTAGAACGATTACCGAAGCCGACATCGTGAACTTCGCCGGCATAAGCGGGGACTGGAACGAGATACACGTCAACGAGGAGTACGCGAAGACAACGAGGTTCGGAAGGCGCATAGCGCACGGACTGCTTACGCTCTCTGTAGTCAGCGGACTCGTAACCAGGCTCGGCTTGACGACCGATAGTCTGATAGCGTTTTACGGCATAGACAGGCTGCGCTTTACGAAACCGGTCTACATAGGCGACACGGTAAGGGCTATCGTGGAGGTGGAGGGAAAGGAGGATAAGGGCGACTACGGCGTCGTCAATTTCAGGATAACGGCGGTAAATCAGAGGGGCGAAACGGTGCTGGTGGCGACCTTCAAAACGGCTGTGAAAAAAGCAAATATTTAAGAAATTTTATTTTTTAGCTTCTCCGAAAATTTTAAATACTCGGGAGCGCTTTTGCCACTGAATGTCAATTAACTTCCGCACCGGCAGCTCTTGGACTTATTTTGGTTATTTCTGGTTTAGCTGCTAAAATCGCACCTCTCTGGGGTGTTTTTGTATGGTCGGCAAAAGGCGTCGTTTGAAAAGGCTGCTGCGGGATGGTCGGTGTCTCATCGTCGCGTTAGACCACGGATTAACAGCTCCGCAGCCGGGGATAGAGGACATCGACAGACTGCTGCTGATGATAGACGGCTACGCCGATGCTGTGGTCCTTCACAAGGGCATCGTAAAACGCTCCGAAGTGATCGAGGAGTTCGAGGGAGCTCTGATAATACACCTGAGCGGCTCGACCTGTCTCTCGCCGGATCCGAACGACAAGAGGGTCGTCACGTCGCTCGAATCCGCGCTGCGGCTCGGAGCTGACGCTGTCAGCGTTCACGTAAACCTCAGCAGCGAGAGCGAAGCCAGACAGATCGAGGAGCTCGGAAGGATCAGCGACGAGTGTGACGCATACGGATTACCGCTTCTGGCAATGGTCTACCCGCGCGGCAGCGCGAGCGTTAGCGTTGAAACTGTCAAGCACGCAGCCCGCGTTGCTTACGAGCTCGGAGCGGACATCGCGAAGGTTCCCTACGTCGAGGACTTCGGAGAGGTCGTGCGGTACTGCAGGATACCGGTCGTAATCGCGGGTGGAAGCAAGGAGAGGGAAGAAGAGTTCTACGCGAAGGTCAGGAAAGCCATCGCGAGCGGAGCGAGCGGAGTGGCGGTCGGAAGGAACGTCTTCGCGAGCGAGAACCCGAGGAGGGTTGTGGAGGTTCTGAGCGGGATAGTGCACGGTGTTGAGGTGGTCGCTTGAAGGAGGTCTGGCTGATAGCCGACGGGGAGTGGGAGGAAGCCAAAGAAGCGCTTAAGGACGCCATAGAAATCGGCTTCGACGGGGCGTTCGTTAGGAGGGAGTTCGTCGACAGGGCTAGGAAGCTGGGAAGGATAAACGTCGTAGCCTTAGAAGATGCTCTTATCACGATAAGATCAGCCGAAGATCAGCGTAGGGCGCTCGAAAAGGACTTAGCACTTCTCGGCTTCGAGGACTGGAAGGTCATACCGCTCGAAAACATAGTGGCTATGAAGAGGGGAAAGGCTATAGCTATCGTCGAAAGCTTCGACGACGCGAAGCTAGCCCTTACCACGCTCGAAAAGGGTGTGGACGGAATAGCCGTAAGGGGCAGCAGAGAAGAACTTCGGAAGTACTACGAGCTCGTAAAGTCGTCTCAGAGCTACTTGGAACTGAAGCTCGGAAAAGTCAGGGAGGTGAAGCCACTCGGTTTGGGAGAGAGGGTTTGCGTGGACACCGTGACGCTGATGAGCGTGGGCGAGGGTATGCTCGTCGGCAATCAGGCGAACTTCATGTTCCTCGTAGCCAGCGAGAGCGAGGAGAGCGAATACGTAGCTTCGAGACCGTTCAGGGTTAACGCGGGTAGTGTCAACGCCTACGTGAAGGTCGGCGACAGGACGAGGTATCTCGCCGAACTCAGGGCTGGAGACGAGGTGGAAATTGTTAGACACGACGGCAGAACGAGGACGAGCTACGTGGGGAGGGTCAAGATAGAGCGCCGTCCTCTGATCCTTGTCAGAGCCGAAGCTGAAGGCTTCGAGGGCAGCATCATACTGCAGAACGCGGAGACGATAAAGCTCGTCACCAAGAACGGCAAACATCTGAGCGTTGCGGAGCTGAAGGAGGGCGACGAAGTCCTCGTCTGGCTGGGGAAGGCAGGCAGACACTTCGGAGTCGAGGTCGAGGAGTTCATAGTGGAGAGATGAAGCTCGTGGCTACCGTTTCGAGCGTTGAAGAGGCTAGGATAGCTGAAAAAGCAGACGTGCTGGAGTTTCGGCTCGATATAGCGGATATAGAGTTCGAAACCGCGAAAGAGAAGATACTCACGATCAGAAGGAGAGAGGACGGCGGAGCTTACGAGGGTAGCGAAGAGCTCAGACTTCGCAGGATCGTCGAGATGAGCAAGGAATTCGACTACGTGGATCTGGAAGTCGACGTCCCCGACTGGGTGTTCGATGAGGTCTCGGCGGACGTTATCGAGTCATACCACAACTTCGCCGGAACGCCGGACTACGATTTCTTACGCTGTCTGGCGGAGAACCGGAGGGGAGACATACTGAAGGTCGCGACGATGGGGAGGAGCGGGGAAGACGTAAAGAAGATCGCCAGACTGCTCGTCGAGCACGAGAACGTCGTAGCCTTCCTCATGGGAGAAAAGTTCTCATTCACCCGCGTAATGGCTGCGATGCTCGGCTCTCCGCTCGTTTACTGTTACGTGGGCAAGCCGAAGGCTCCGGGGCAGCTTGAGCTTAACTTCGCATACGAACTCTTCAGGAGGCTCGGTCTGAGATGAGAATCCTGATATACGGGATGGGAAGCATGGGAAAGCTGTTCTACGACTTCTTCTACAGCCGTGGCTACGACGTCGGCTGCTACGACTTAGACGAGTCCAAGAGGAACGTGGAGGACACGAAAGGCTTCGACGTAGTTTTCCTCTGCGTTCCGATGTGGGAGGTTGCGAAGGTTGTCGAAAACCTCGACCCCAGCTCGCTCATCGTCGACATATCTTCCGTTAAGAGGTTTGCGCTGCCACTGCTCGAAGGTTTCGACGTCCTCAGCATACACCCCATGTTCGGTGGCGACAGCGAGATCGGACTGTCGAACATAATAGTCGTGAAGCGTTCCGGGAGGAGGGAGGAGGACGTAATTCTCGAAGAGTTCAGGAGGGCGGGGGCTAAGCTGTCCTACCTTTCCCCAGAGGAGCACGACGATCTGATGGCCAGGATTCAGGGGATCGCACACTTCACGCTGATCGCGATGTCGGACTTTCTGCGTTTCAGGAGCTCGGATCTGATTTACGCGTCGCCGATATTCAGCGTGCTCCACAAGCTCGCGAGCAGGATACTTAACCAGAACTGGGAGATGTATTACCACATACAGCGGAACAGCGAGAAGGTTCGTGAAGAGTTCCTGAGGCATGTTGCAAAGCTTCACGAGGAGCTCAGGGACAGGAAGCGATTCGAGGAATTGTTCGGTCAGCTCCGCGAAATATACGACGACTACGATTCGAGCACGCTGATACTCGAAGCCTGGAAGGCAGCCAGAAAGGTCGAAACGCTCGAAGAGCTTAGGGGTTACATAAGAGCGGTCGATGCGCTGATAAAGAGGTTGATCGAGCTCCGAGTTGAGGCTGCGAAGAAGATAGCGATGATAAAAGCCGAAAGAAACGAGCCGATCGAAATAAAGGAGCTGGAAGAGGAGAAGCTGAGAGAGATACTTTCGAAGACGAGGCTCAACCCGCTGAGACTCAGAAGGGTGTTCGAGGAGATAATGAAGATCGCGAAGGAGGAGGAGTACGAGATTCTCGGCATCAGGAGGAGGGTGGCAGTTTTGGGTCCGCAGGGAAGTTTCAGCGAGGAAGCTGCGCTGAGGCTCCTCAAGTCGCGGGTTCCGATAGTCTACTGCTCCAGCATAGAGGAGATAGTAAAAGCCGTTGAGAGTGGAGAGATCGACTACGGAATCGTTCCCATCGAAAACTCCGTGAACGGAACAGTTCTGCCAACGCTGGACGCTCTGATGACTCACGACGTCGAGGTTTTCGGCGAAACGGAACTCGAAGTTTCGCACTGTCTTGCGGCGAAGAGGAGGATCGAGCTCAGAAAGATAAGGAGGGTTTACTCGCACCCCCAGGCTATAGCGCAGTGCATGGGGTTCATAAACAACTACCTACCGCAAGCCGAGATAAGGTACACATCCTCGACGAGCGACGCCGCAACTCTGCTCGACGACTATTCGGCGGCAATAATGTCAGAAAACGCTGCCAGACTGCACGGGCTGCAGATACTGAGGAGGAACATTCAGGACTTGAAGGACAGGAACGTCACGCGCTTCTACGTGATAAGGCGCAGGGGAGGCGAGAGGAAGGGAAGTGTCACCGCTATATTCTTCGGCGTCGAGGACAGACCCGGAGCTCTGAAGGACGTCCTTGAGGTGTTCTACAGGAAGGGTATAAACCTCAGAAAACTGGAATCCAGACCGGCGAGGACTTATCTCGGCGACTACGTTTTCTTCACAGAAGTCGAAGCAGCGCTTAGCGAAGAAGATCTGGAGGAGCTGAGGAGCGTAACCACATTCTACAAAGTCGTCGGGGTTTTCGACAGAATCGAAGAAATTTTTTAGCTGTGAGAGTAATATCTAATGCCCGCTGCCCCGGCGGGGCTGAGGCATGAGGCTCCGTGCGGATGGCGGGCGCACAACCGAAAGATTAAAATTTTGAATTCTCCGATTTACGAAAAAAGGAGGTATACGGAGGGGATGGCGTCGGAAATCTGCCCGGTTTGTGGGTTGCCGACAGATCTCTGCGTCTGCGAGGAGGTCGCGAAGGAGCAGCAGCTGATAACCATAAGGGTCAGCAAGAGGAGGTACGGCAAAGAAGTGACGATAATAGAAGGCATAGACGCGAGTGAGATAAACCTTGAGGAGCTGGCTAAGTACCTCAAGTCGAAACTCGCCTGCGGCGGGACGGTAAAAAACGGCGTGATCGAGCTTCAGGGTAACCACGTTCAGAGGGTTAAGGAGCTGCTGATCAAAAAAGGATTCAACCCCGACATGATCAAGACTTGAACTTCTCGTGGTAAAAAACGACCTTCCTGAGAGCCTCCAGTTCCTTGTCCTTCTCTTTAACCCTCAGCTCGTATAGCTTTTCTCTGCACGACATGTAGCGGTCGAAAGCCTTCAGCGAAGCCGCTATCATCACGTTGAGCATTCTGAGTTGCTCGCCCTCGTCGAGTCCCATCTCTCTCTTGAGCATCTCGTAGAGTTCGAAGAGTAATCCCACACTCTCGCTGGGCTTGTAGTTCCTCTCGGTAGCCAGAAATCGCATGAGGTCGTCGACGGCATCCTCGAAGCCCTCGCTGAACTCGCCCGCGCTGTAGGCGTTGAGTATTCCGTCGAGTATCTTCTCAGCGGCTTCGCTAACGTATCCGGTTACCTCCTGAACCCTGATGGGGTAGTGTTTCAGGATTTCCTCCACCCACCTCTGCAGGATTTCAGACTTCCTCAAGTTCGAATACCTCCTCGTAGAACCTCCTGAGCATCTTTCTGTCGTGTAGAAGCTCCTTTTCCTTTAAAATCTCCCTTTCGAGTTTCTTCAGCGCGACGTGGACCGCGTATTCGATGCCCCAGCTCTCACCGGTCACCATGAACGTCCCGCGCTCGCTGGCGAGCTTCAGCCTGACGTGGATGAGCGGCAACCCCCTGAACCTCTCCTTATGCTGCTTGATGTAAACGAAGAGATACGACTCTCCGAGGAACTCGGAAAACTTTCTCATTAGCCTCCTGATGTCATCCATCAGCGCGTCTCTGTCGAACTCGTCGAGCGGGATGTCCGTGACTATCTGGACTGCCACCTCGCTGCCCCTCTCGGCCCTCTTCAGGTAGAACTCCAGTATGTCTTTCTTGACGACTATGCCCTCCGGAATTCCGTCTCTCGTTACAGGGAGGCTCGAAATTTCGTTTTCCACCATCAGGTCTATCGCCTCGCTCACGGGATCGCTCGCTTCGACGCTTATGACCGGAGAGCTCATTATGCTCTCCACCATTATCGATAGCGTTTTCTCCTTCTCGCCACTCGCGTCACCGAGGCGAGCCCTCTTCCGTGGCGAAATTACGCGGTCGATTATGTCCTTCACCGTAACGATACCGATCACTCTGTGGTTTTCGTCGACCACGACCAGCCTGTCTACGCCTGCGTTCCTCATCGTTGCCAGAGCTTTGGCTACGCTGTCGAAACGGCGCACGGTTACGACGTCGCGGTTCATGACGTCTCTGACCCTCACACCCGAAAGCTCCTCCTTTATCTTCAGTAAGAAGTCGTTCACGTATATCGTTCCATACTTCCCGTTGAGTTTGACGAGAACGAACGGCGTCGAATCTTCTACGAACCTCCTCGCCACTTTCTCCGGTGTCAGCTCGTGGAGAAGCAGAACGCCGGTTCGAGTCATTATAGATTTGACCTTCGTTTCGTGGGGGTTCTTTAGAGCGCTGCCCCTGACGAGGTCTCTCTCCCTAACAACGCCGACTATCTTTCCATTATCTTCTACAAGAATCGCGTGCGACTCCTCAAACTTTTCGAGGAGCGGGACGAGCTTGGAAACTGTGTCTTCCGCGCTTACGACCTCGAAGTCCTCCCTTATAAGCTCCTTCAGTTCCTCCGCGTTCAAGTTACCACCTCCAGGATTGCTGCAAGCAAAACGAGTGCGATGTTTAGCGCTAAAAACGTTGCGATGTAGCGAGTGCTGCTGCTGGCTGCAAGTTCCGCGTCGGTGAGGATATCGTCAAAGACCTTCAACCTCACGACCCTCTCGCCGAATGAGAAGTCCGCTTCGACGAGCTCCGAAGTTTTGCAGAGTTCGAACAGCCTGTGTGCTATTTTGTAGTCCTCCCTGCAACTTCCGGCTGGTTTGTAGGAAGTTTTAGCCCTCACGCCCGTCTTTGCATGGTTGTCGGTCGAAGTGACTATCGCCCTGTATCCTATGCCCGCGAAGAGCTCCTCAACGAACCTTCTGAATTCGAGGAGAACGTTGTTGGAGTCGAAGCTAACTATCGCGTATCTCTCTCCCTCGTAGTCGAGGAGGAGCGTTGCGGCGTAGCTGCAGATGCTCTCGGTACTCGCCGGAATCTTTACGAAAGCGTATCTGCACTTTGAGGGCTGCGATTCTCTCCTTTCAGCCTCCGCAACGAGTCGCTCGATTTCGCTTGCATCGAAATCTCCGTGAGCGTTGTGGCAGTCGATGACAATACTTTCGCTGCTGATCTCGAAGTCGTCTATCGCGCGCTTTCCGCTCACGAATATAAGCCTCGTCGCGTCGAAAGGGAAGCAGAAGACTTCGAAAGCCTCGCCGTCGATGACGAAGGGTTTCATGGGTTTCAACTTCCTGTAACACGAAACACCTTTGAGCTTCTCGACCTCCGCCGAGCTGGTCGGATTCATCCGGTGCGAGGTTGGCGAGTGCAGGTAGATGGCGTTGTCCTCACTTAGAACCTCAACCAGCCTCGCCCCTCCGACGTTGCGGAAGGGACCGGGGTGGAAGTCTGTTGTTACGAGCTTCGCATCCCCCACGCACACGCAGCGGACCCTTCCATCCCTTTCGACGCCCCACCTGTCGAAGAGCTCTTCGAGGTATCTCGGATCCCTCGTCAGCCAGTGCAGGACGAAGCGCTCGACGAACTCCCTGACGTTTACCCTCCCGTATCTGGCATCGAGCATCTTGAGGTACGCAGCTAGAAAAAGCAGCGAAACAAGTCCGATCGGAGCAGCCGAAGGCTGCGAGACTACAGCCGGAAGCGTGGCGAGAAACGTTACGGCTTTGCGATCGGAGCAGAAATAGTAGGTCGCAGCCACGAGCAGCGAAGTAGCAGAAATAGCTTTGATCGGAAGCAGAACAGCTGAAACCATCGTCATCAGGTTCGTGAAAAAGACCGCCCGCTTTACGTTGAACTTCAGCCCAAGCTTCGTTGCTGTCAGTGTGGTTAGAAACAGCGAAAGCCAGAAACGCATGAGGGCATCTGACATTAGGGAAAGGACTACGACCGCTGCCGTAAAGGCTGCGAGCACATCGCCTCTGGGAACGGAGAAGAGCTTCGAGTGCAGGGACTCGACACTCTTCAGATCAGGTGTCTGATCCTTTCCCATACCTTGTCGACTCTCTTCTTGACTTCCTCGCTCATCTCCACGACTTCGGGCCACTCCCTATCGTAACCCTCCTCCCTCCACTTCTTCGTCGCATCTATTCCGAGCTTTCCGGCTAGGTTTGGAATGTAGGCTGCGTGGTCGAGCGAATCGGTCGGCGAAGGCGGCAGCAGTACGACGTCTCTCGATGGATCGAACCTCGTGGTTACAGCCCATAGAACTTCGCGCATGTCGTGCACGTTGACGTCGCTGTCGACTACGACTATCACCTTAGTCAGGGAGAGCATTCCAAGCCCCCAGAGTGCGTACATCACCTTCTTTGCCTGCCCCGGATAGCTCTTCCTTATAGAGACGATCGCGAGGTTGTGGAACACAGCTTCAGCTGGGAGGTTTATGTCCACTATTTCGGGGAGAAGCAGGCGTATTATTGGCAGAAAGATTCTCTCCGTAGCTTTTCCGAGGAAAGCGTCCTCCATTATCGGCTTTCCAACGACCGTGGCGTGGTATATGGGGTCCTCGCGGTGGGTTATGTGCGTTATGTGGAAGACCGGATACGGCTCTGGGGGAGTGTAGTAGCCGGTGTGGTCTCCGAAGGGACCCTCCATGCGGAGCTCGTCAGTCTTTACGTATCCCTCCAGCACGATCTCCGCGTTAGCCGGGACGTAAAGATCGACGGTGTCGCACTCGACGACCCTCAGCCTCTTCCTCCTTATGAACCCCGCAAAGGTGAGCTCGCTTATGCCCTGAGGAAGCGGAGCTGTAGCGGCGTAAAGCGTAGCCGGGTCTACGCCTATTGCCACGGCTACTTCGAGCTTTTCGCCTCTGCACTTCCTGAAGTGTTCGGCTCCGTGCTTGTGGATCTGCCAGTGCATACCCGTCGTTCTTCCGTCGAAAACCTGCATTCTGTACATTCCGGCGTTTACCTCGCCAGTCTCTGGATCCTTTGTTATCACTACGGGCAGCGTTATGTACCTCCCGCCGTCTTTCGGCCAGCACTTCAGGATAGGGAACTTGTCCAGCGAGTCGGCTTGCCTCTCCTTGCACGGCGCGCTGGAGACCTTTTTCGGTATGAAAGAAACGAGGTCCTTCATCTTGTCTAAGCCCCTGAGAGCCTGGAAGAGCGAAGCCGGTCGGAACTCGAGTATCGAAAGGAGTCTTTCCCCTATCTCCTCGAACCTCTCCACTTCCAGTGCGAGCTTCATCCTCCTCTCGCTCCCGAATGCGTTCAGCAGGACCGGCACATCGTAGCCCTTTGGTTTCTCGAAGAGTAGAGCCTTTCCGCCAGCTCTCATCGCTCTCACGGCGATCTCTGTCATTTCGAGTATCGGGCTTACCTCCTCCTTTATCCTCGCCAGCTCGTTCTCTTCTTCGAGCCTTTCCAGAAACTCCCTAAGGTCTTCGTAAGCCATAAAATCACCTCAAGAGTTTGGAGGCGAAGATCGAGAGGATCAGCACGAAAACGAGCAGCAGGAGAAGGACTGCAGCTATTCTTGCTATCCTCGCAACTCTGAGCTTCTCCCTGGCAGTTATGACGCGAAACTCCACGACCTTCGTGCTGCCCTCGAACTTCCCGCTCGAAGGAAACCTTACCTCCACCTTGTGTCTTCCGACTGAAGGTGCGACGAAGCTGAAGCTGAACATTCCGACGTCGTTAGCTTCGGTCTCGCCGATCTTCCTTCCGTCGAGGAATACAAGCAGCCTTCCCTTCATCGGCTTCCAGCTCTTCTCCTCCTCATCGTAGAACGTCAGCCAGCCCTCCACGCTGACGACGTCTCCCTCACTCGGAGCTGCATCGCTCAGATGCGCGGAGACCCTCGTTCTAAGGGACGATATACTTGAAGAAGGCATAGGTCATCACCAGCAGGATCAGCAGGTGCTTCAATCCGGCTTCAACCCTACCCTCTCCGATCACGCCGGCTATCAACCCGGAAAACGCTCCGACAATTAGTGAAGTTTCGAAGAACGTCTTTTTTATCTCCCCGATGTTTACAGATAATGTCACACCACCTGCCGCGACGTTCAAGTTTCCGAACACTGACAGCATGTTTGCAAGGAGGATGTATGAGGTGTAGAGGAAGACTGCGAAGGCTAGGTAGATTATGATCACGTACATGAACATCTGAGCCCGTATCCTATCCTTTGCGACTACTTCGAGCTCCGAATACGTCGAAGTTATGGCGAGCGCATCTCTAACGTTCGGCGTGGCTTCTATCGACTTTACGAGTATGGACATCGCTCTCGAAACGAGTTCGGAGTTTACGCGGGCTTCGAGCTTCTTGAAGGCGGAAGTCACAAGTTCGCCCCACTCTATCGCCCTCTTCGTCGCCCTAATCTCTTTGCTCAGAACTCCGAGCTCGGCTTCCGAAAGCCGTCTCAGCGCTTCGACAACGTTCAGCCCAGCCTCGTTCAGCGAGGCGAGCTGCTTCAGAAAGTCCGGCAGCTCCCTTTCGATTTTTCTTATGACGCGGTTGCGGTATTCGACGAACACTATCGAGGGAGCTATGAGAGCTACGGCTGAGAAGAAGACGACCTCGTCGAGGCTGAGTTTGTCGTGCGCGAAGGCTGCGAAAGCGGCTGGGGGTAGCAGGATGTAGAAAAAGACAGCTCTGAAGCTTAACGCGTAGACATCTTCGCTGAAAGGTTGTAAGAGAAAGGACTTCACTCTGTTCAAGAATCTGCGGAACCGCGAAAATCTGAATTCCGGTTTTTCCTTCTTGATTCTAAATATCAGCGGTTCTTCGAAGCGTTCAACCTTAACGATAATTCTCTTCTCCCCCGGCAGCGTGTTCTGGACGAGGAGAGCGACGACGAGCGATCCAAACGGTACGAGGATATAGATCGCGTATCTATAAATTTCCAGCGCGGTGCTGCCCATTATCTGAAAAACAACGAGGGTGATAAGGAAGAAGAGCGGGGCGACGACGAAGAGTGCCAGGTAGATCTCCGAAAATATCTGGAGAGTTTCGAAGATGACATTGTAGATGGTCTCCCTTTCCGTAAGCAGCTGTTCGGATTTCGAGCGGAGGTATTCGACAACGTCTCCTCCGCTCTCGTAGACATTGAGAAGGTTGCTGAGAAACGTCTGCAACCTGAAAGAGGGCGTGGTGTCTGCTACGAAGTGTATAGCCGAAACGAGGTCGTAGCCGAAGACTTCCACGAGCGTAACTATCTTTTCGAATTCCCTACTGAGCTCGTCGAATATCTGTCTGTTCTCAGCCACGAACTTAAAGGCTGCGTACAAACTCACGCCGCCCTTGATCATCCCCAGCATCGTGTTTACGGCGTGGGGCATCACAGCATCGATCTTTCCAGCTCTCAGCTTGGCTGAATAGAAGGGGTAGGAGAGGATCAGGTAGCGCGTCAGGAAGAAGGCTATCACTGCGAAAAGTAAGACGAAGATCGAGCTCGAAACCTCGAATCTGAAGGGGAGGCTGACCTTTACCGGAGCACTGATTTCCGGAAGTCTGAAGGGAAACTCCAGGGATTCCGGCAGAACGCTTGCGATAAGAAATCCGAGGAGAGCTCCGGGAACTACGGCTAGTAAAGCGTAAAAGAGGGATATCGCATAGAACCTGGCGGGGGAGACTTCGAGTCTCGCGGCTTCGAGGGCTTTTACGAGTTCTCTGTGTTTAGCCTCGCTGAACCTCCTCCTCACGAATCTAACGAAGAAGTCCGGGACGTAGAGCATTTCAGACACCCAGCTTGCTGAAGGCTATCTCCGGGTCGTAGTAGTACGCGTTGACGAGGGATGTGAACGTTCTGTAGTCCCTTATCCCTCTCTTCACCATGAGTTCGAGGAACTCCTTCCTCCTCCTGAGCTCGTCGACCACCTCATCAACACTCGTGCCGAGGTGATCGGCTATCTTCTCAAGCTTTCTCGGAGGCGAAACTTCGATGTGGTCGTCGAGCTTCGGGTCCCAGCGGACGAACTGGTTGACGAGGAGGTTCTTGTCCACGGGGTCTATTCCGAGTATCTCGTTGACCTCCTTTGCCCTCCTGAACCTCTCCTTACCCTTCATCCACATGGTCTGGAAGAGTATAACGTCGAGGAACTGAATCATGCTCCTCGGAACGTTCAGCGGTTCGTTTTCGAGCCTGTAGACGACCTGGTTTATGTCTCCGGCGTGAAGCGTTGAATAGCATGCATGCCCCGTCGACATCGCCTGAAACAGAACCTGCGCCTCTGCACCTCTGATTTCGCCGACTACTATGTATTCCGGTCTCTGCCTCAGAGCCGCTCTGAGCAAATCGTACATGTCTATCTCCACTTCCCCTATGCCGGTTCGAGTTACCTCGGCTAACCAGTTCTCGTGCAGAAGCTTTATCTCCCTCGTGTCCTCGATGGAGACTATTTTCGCATCCGGCGGGACGAACATGAGTATGGCGTTCAGCGTCGTCGTTTTTCCACTCGCGGTTTCGCCGACTATCATTGCGGATAGCTTGTGCTCGACGCAGAGCCAGAGGTACGCCATTACGCCGGATGGGATCGTTTTCCTCATTATGAGGTCGACCGGTGTTAGCGGGTCTACGGTGAACTTCCTTATCGTGAAACTCGAACCCTTCGGCGTCACCTCCGTCGAGTACGTAGCCTGCAGCCTGCTGCCGTCCGGTAGCGTCGCATCGATTATCGGGTTTGCTATACTTATGTGCTTTCCGCAAACTTGCGCCAGACGCATCACGAGCCTGTCGAGCTCCTCCCTTTCGAAAGAGATGTTCGTTCGCAGATTTCCGTATTTGGAGTGGTAAATAAAAATTGGAGTGCCGTAACCGTCGCAGGATATATCTTCGATGTACTTGTCCTCCATCAGGGGGTCGATCGGTCCCAGTCCGAAGAAGTCGCGGAAGAGGTAGTAGAGGAGTCTCGGATAGAAGGTCCCCTCAGGCAGTATCCCATACTCCTTCAGGATCCTGTTCACGGACTTCACGAGAAGTTCCGCCCTCTCCTCGATGCTGAACGAAACGTCCCGCAGAGTAAGGATTCTACGGAGATCCGCGATTATCGAGGAAGCTAGCTTTGCCTCTTCGTCGCTAAGCGGCGGCTCGGCTGAGAAGTAAACGTTTTTGTAGCCCTCAATGACGATTAAAGCCTTAACGAAAGGTTCGACGACCCAGTATTCCTCAATAACCTCCGCTCCCTCCAGCCTGTACTCCAGCTCGTAGTCTCCGACCACCTCCCTGAGCACTTCGTAGTGCTTACCCATCTTTACGCATTCATCCAGTAAAAGAATTTTAAAAACTTGCCACGACCTCGTCGATCAGCCTGTAAGAGCTCCCGATCTTCGTCACGTCTCCGAAGTACGTGAGGTTCCAGATCACGACGTGCTCACAACCGAGCTTTTCGTACTTTTCGATCTCCTCTCTGACTTTTTCCGGTGTTCCGGCTATGAAAGCGAGCCTGAGAATTTCCTTCGGAACCTTAGCAGCCGCTTCGAGTATCTGCTCCTTGGTAAACTTCGTCGGTATGTAGTCGAGCAGACCATAGAACTTCCCGAACGGGTGCTTGTAGCCCAGAGCTTCGTAGAATTCTGAAGGAAGCAGCAGCGCATGGACTCGCAGTATCGGCGTGTCGAGCAAACGCTCCACTTCCTTCTCACTCTCGTCGATAACGACGCTGGCGAAGAGGGCTTTCTTTATATCTCCCGGATCTCTCCCGAACTCTTTCGCGTATCTGTCGAGCCTCTCCGCCCTCTCTGCGTAGACGTTCGGTGGAAGATGGGTCGGAAGCCAGCCGTCGGCGTACTTTGCGGTTAGCCTCAGCATTCTGTTGCCGTGCGCGCCTATCCAGATCGGCATCTCGCCCACGGGTTTGAGGTCGAAGACAGCATCCTCCAACCTGAAGAACCTGCCCTCGAAGTTTATCTTCTCCCCGTAGTCCGAGTTGAGCATGATTTTTATTAACTCAAGTGCTTCTTCGAGCTTCGCCACCGGTTTGCTGAAGTCTATGCCGTAAGGAACAACGTTTTCGGCTTCTCCAGCCCCAATTCCGAGTATGAACCTCCCTTTCGTCGCGTGGTTCGCTGTGACAGCCTGCTGCAGTAAGACTGCTGGGTGTCTTCTCAGCACCTCAGTAACGCTCGTCCCGAACTTTATTTTTTCTGTAGCCGTTGCAGCGTAGCAGATCTCGCAGAAGGCGTCGTAGAACATGTGGCACGAAGGGTAGCGCATAGCGAAAGGTGTCTCCTTCCAGAGGTCGTGCGGATACCAGCCCATGAGGTGGTCGGCGAACCAGAGAGCTGCGTATCCCTTCTCCTCGAGTCTCTTTGCGACCTTCGCAGCCTCGCTTATAGGCGGGAAAGTTGGCGCGACACTGCCGAACTCCATGAAATTTTTGCAGTAATTTTTTATTTAAATTTTTCTTAGACTCCTGAGAGTCAGAACTGTTCCGTCTTCGAGCACGACGTCCCAGTCCGAGTAGTCCCACTTCCTGAAGATTACGCCAGCCGGCTTTTCGAGATTAACTGCAGTAGAGGCGCAGAGCTCGTTAAAAGACGGGAGGACGACGACTTTTCTCCCCTCAACTTCTCCGAGCATGAAGACCCTCTCCTTGTATCCGTCGATGTAGACAGCCGGATGCGCGTGACCGACGATCCAGACCTTTGCATCGAAAGCCTCGTCGGGCAGCGTGTGCCCGTGGAATATTGCGTATTTGCCCTTCACGACTACTCTTTCAGCCTCCAACCCCGCGTCGTGGTTTCCCTTGACGATCACGACGTTGGGCAAGCTGAGCAGATCTTCGAGTGGGAAGGGTTTTCCGAGGTGCCTCGCATCGCCGGCTACTACAACCTCCCCTCTATCCGCGAGCGAAGAGAGTCTTTCCAGCACGGCTCTGTCGGCTATCCTCACGAGCCCCAGGTGTAAGTCGGCGACGACGTAAGTCTTACCGATTCTCAGAAAGTCCCTGCCCAGCTTCATGGAAGAGTTTCCTCTCAACCTCGTCTATCAGATCCGATATCTCTGCCCCTACCTCTTTTGCGATTATCAGCGCCACAACCTCGAAGCTCAGCAGGTTTCCCATCTCCTCCTGCCTTCTGTTTATCTCCGAAACTACCTCCTGAAAACTTTTTCCGGTTTTGTCAGATATCCTCCGAACTATCTCCTCTATCATGTTTCGAAGAACGAGTCGAGCGTCATATCCTTTGTCTTCTTTCTTCTCACTCTCTTCTTCGCGGGCTCCTTAGCTTCAGCTTCTTCTGCTTTAGCCTCTTTGGGCTCCTCCTTAACCTCGACCTCCTCCGGTTTCTCTGTTGCAGCTATAAACGCTGCGAGGAAAGTTTCGTCCTCTACCCTGTGCAGTCTGTGCTTCTTAACATATTCAGCGATCTCCTTCGCCCTTTCCGGCACGATGAAAGACAGTTCCTCCTCGTTCAGGTCGTAGAACGCTGCTATTTTTGCGGCTTTATCGATTTCGAGGTTTTTGAGCAGAACGCTGAGGTAGGGATAAAGCTCGCTCTTCGCCTTCCCCGTCGAGAGGTGAGAGTACTTCGACAGCTTTTTCAGAATGCTTCTGAACTTCTCCCTCTCGTCCCTCGTCTGAGCGAGTATCTGCCAGATTTTCGGGCGCTGATACCTCGTGAATCCACCTCTCGCCTTTTCCTTCGCCTGCTGAACGCCGACCGTCATTAGATAAGTTGCGTACTTCCACAACCTGTAAAACTGCCTCCTCCTGACTCTCCCCAGGAACATGTCGGCTCTTGAGAGTGCTAAATACGCTCTGAACAGATCCTCTCCGCTGTATTCGAGCGGAACGTTTTCCGCTATCCACTGTATCAGATCTTCCGGCGACTCGTCGAGAAGCATGGCTTCGCTGTAGACTCCGGAATACTTGGTCTTGAAAATCTTCTGCATCACCTTGAAAACGTCGGTCTCCTGAATCCGCTTTCCGACCACGACTTCTTCCACTGTCAGAACCTTTTTACCCTCAGCGACAGCTTGAAGGTCGTTTATGGCTGCCCTCAAATCGCCGCCGGCGTTCTCGGCTATAGCTTCGAGAGCTCTGCGATCGGCTTCGATTCCCTCGGCTGCGCATATCCTTTCGAGAACCTTTACGATGTCCCTCTTGCTCAGCCTGCTGAACGTTATCATCTCCGTGAGCTGCCTGAGCTCCGGAGAGAGAGCGTAGGGATCGTTAGCGATGAGTATTATCGGCTGTCTTGGCTTTCTCCTCAGCAACCTCACAAGCGCGGTTTCTCCGCCGACGTCTTCCTTCTTGTGTATGTTGTCAACCTCGTCGAGAACTATGAGCTTGAGCCTTCCCTTTGAAGACGAAAGAAATTCTCCCTCATCGCTTATAGTTTCGTTGAAAGCTCCCTCGCCGACTATCTTCTGAATTACTTGCCAGCTTCGCTGATCGCTCGCGTTAAGTTCAACGACCTCCCAACCCATGGTGTTGGCCAGAGCTAAGGCAAGGGACGTCTTCCCGACTCCCGGCGGTCCGGCGAGTAGTAAAGGCTTCTGGACTTTTCCACTCTTCCAGAGCTTAGCCCACATCAGAACCTTTTCGAGTATATCCCTGCTCGCTACAACTTCCTTGAGCGTGCGCGGACGGTATTTCTCGACCCAAAGCATCACGTTTATTCGACTTCTGTGTTTATTTTTGTATCGGGCGATGATGACGAGTGCGGGTGCTGAGGCGTGATGAGGGACTGACGGTCTGAGCCTCAAAGTATTTTAGTTCAGCGCAGATTTGCGGCATGGGCAAAACTATAGCTGAAAAAATTCTCAGCGAGAAGTCCGGATGTGACGCCTATGCGGGCGACATAGTGGTCGCGACCGTCGACCGCATAGCTCTGCAGGACGGAACGGCTCCACTCGCGATAAGGCAGCTCAAAGACCTCGGGATGTGGAGGGCAGCTAAGATAACACACTTCTTCGTCGACCACGCAGCACCATCGCCGCGAAGAGAGCTAAGCAACGATCAGAAGCTGATCAGAGAGTTCGCCGCCGAAATAGGGGCTGAGTTCAACCCTCCGGGCGAGGGGATAATACACCAGCTGATGGTGGAGAGGCACGTAAAACCCGGAGACCTCGTCGTCGGAGCTGACAGCCACACGTGCACCTACGGCGGCATCGGGGCGTTCGCAACCGGCATGGGCTCGACGGACGTAGCAGTTGCGATAGCGCTGGGGAAGAACTGGTTCAGGGTCCCTGAGAGCTTCAGGGTCGAGCTGGTAGGCGAGCTGCCGAAGGGTGTCTTCGCGAAGGATGTTGTGCTCAAACTTATCGGCGACCTCGGAGTTGACGGGGCTACCTACAAAGCCTTGGAGTTCCACGGCGAGCTGGCGTCGAAGCTCGATGTGGATTCGAGGCTAACGATAGCGAACATGGCGGTAGAGTGCGGAGCCAAGGCGGGGATTTTCGAGAGCGACGAGCAGACGAGGGAGTTTTTGACTGAGATGGGAAGACCGGAACACTTCAGAGAAGTCAGAGCCGACGAAGATGCGGAATACGAGAAGGAAATACGCATCGATGCATCTAACCTCGCTCCGATGGTGGCAAAGCCGCACAACGTGGACAACGTCGTTGAAGTCACGGAAGTAGAGGGGGTTGGAGTTGATCAGGTCTTCATAGGCTCCTGCACGAACGGCAGACTTTCAGACTTGGAGGTCGCTGCCAGGATTCTGAAAGGCAGAAAGGTCGCGAGAAACGTGCGCCTGATCGTCGCCCCGGCGAGCAGGAGAATCTACTTGAAAGCCTTGGAGATGGGACTGCTCAGAGTATTCGTAGAAGCGGGGGGAATCGTAATCCCGCCGGGCTGCGGACCGTGCGTCGGCGTTCACATGGGCGTGCTCGCAGATGGCGAGGTGTGCGTTTCGACGCAGAACAGAAACTTCAAGGGAAGGATGGGCAACCCCGAGGCGTTTATATACCTCGCATCGCCGGCAACTGCTGCTGCGAGTGCCGTGAAGGGCGAGATAGCTGACCCGAGGGGGTTTTTATGAAGATAAGGAGGGAAGTCCTGAAGACGATCCTTGAGGCTGCCAAGAGCGCGCATCCCGACGAGTTCATAGCCCTGCTCAGCGGGGGGAAAGACGAAATATCCGAACTCGTCTTCCTCCCATTCGTTTCAGGGAGTGTTTCTGCCGTCATACACCTCGACGCGCTGCCGATCGGGATGCGGATCCACGGAACCGTCCACAGCCATCCTTCGCCCAGCTGCGAGCCGTCAGATGAAGACTTAGAGCTTTTCTCTCGCTTCGGAAGCTACCACATAATCGTCTGCTACCCCTACTGCGAGGAGTGCTGGCGTTGCTACGACAGGAGGGGCGAAGAGGTGGAACTCGTCGTCGTGTAGCTTTAGATACTGTACACCGAGCGGTAATCGTTTCTCGTCGACGGCGAAGAAAAGCTTGAGTGGGATCTCGTCGAGAACGCTTTTTAAGCTAAGCCGAAAAAAGGATTTATACCCTGACAGCGATCAGTTACTCGTGGCCCGGATGGGGTAGTGGTTATCCTCTGGGACTGTGGATCCCAGGAGCCGGGTTCGAATCCCGGTCCGGGCCCTTCTTTACTCCTCAACAGCGTTTCAAGCCTCGGACTCTTTCTCCCAACTATGCTCCTCTTCGAAGTGTAAGTGGGGCAATAACTCAGAGTGTTTTTCAGTTGTTGCTTCCACATCCTTGGACACCTTTCACAGTTTTTGGTTGCCCAGTTATCTTCGAGCTTTACGCCAGCAGCAAAGCTGATGACAGGCTTATCCTTAGCTTCCCTATTTCTCCTCATGTAAAACGCAACTAAAAATCGCTTCAACCCTCATCGATTAATTTCTTGAGCCGAGAGATTTTGATAATGAAAAAGGAGAGGGTAATTAAAAAGCTCGAAAAAGACTTGGACGAGGAGGAAATTGAGAGAGCTAGGAAGAACGATCATGCAAGAAGAAAGCCGAGAGCTTGCGGATTTACAGTTCACATAGCCAAGGGGTGCGATGCTAACTGCCTGTACTGCTACGTCAACACCAAGCCAGAACTGGTTGACCTATCCCCGAAGGCTTTGCTCTACGCTCTTCTTCTGAATCCGAAATTCGAAGTTGGTAAAAGCTTCGTAGCTATTGGAGCCATATGCGAACCACTCGATTTTCCGGATTACACCAAAGAGTTTTTGGATGAAATAGTAAAGCTCGGAAACCCCGTCCAGATATCCACGAAAGAAGTGAATTACGATCTTGCGAGAACTTTGAGGAGAGTTGACACTTTAATTTCCATGTGTTCGGCAATAGACAGCATATGCAAAAAATTTGAGCCAAAAAGACCTCCTCCTTCCGAAAGACTTGAATTCTGTAAGGAAGTTGGTGGAGGTGTTTTTCTCAGACCGATTCTCCCAAACTTAAGCCTGAGAGATCATCTTAAGTCCTTGGAGATAATAGCGGACTTCACGGACAGGGTTATTCTCGGAAACTTGAGACTTAGCGGAGAAGTGAGGAGAAAGCTCGGGATAAACAGGTTGCCGAGGAGATACTTCGAGATCAAAAGGGAGCTCGAAAACTATGCTAGGGAACTTGGATTAACAGTTTACAGAACGGCTTGCTGCTCAAACGCTTACAGGCATAACGTCGTCTGCTGGAACGAGTGCTGGAAGAAGGGTTTCTGTTCATCTTGTCCCAACGCTTGTCGGGAAAAAGTTTAACTCGTACCACCCATGACCGAAGCTCGCCCTTTTCCCCACGTGACTGAGGTAGCAAAAAGCCATCAGCTTTCTAATTTTGCCGTTTAGTTTTCCGGAATACTGAATTCTTCCGATTAAAAATTCCTCATTCTGTCTTTTGTAGATAAAACTTCTCCTCGAAAGGTCGACTCTCTTCGTCTTTACCTTCTCAGCTTTTTTGAGGATCTTCTCGACGTCCATCTCCGGTTCGCTGAGGAGGTACTGGTACCTTATCGCCGAGTACTTCCTCATCATCGCTTTAACGACGTCCTCAAAATCCGGCTCTGCAACGAGCGAATTTCCTCTCAAGATTCTGAAAGGGGTGAGAAACTTGAACTCGAAGATTTCGGGGACTTCGACGTTTAAGTGGGAATCTCTAATCCATACTGACGAGTCGGAAAACTGTTCTCCGTCGAAAACGATCTTCGATTTACCGGTGAACGGGTTTTCCAGAATTACGGAGGATATTTTGAACCTGCCCCTCGAATTGCTGAATCCCAAGCCGGAGCGGCTCAGCCTTTTTACAGCGGCTATCAACGACTCCTCGAACCTCACGGCATCTCCGAAAAGGGTTATGGAAAAGCTCAGCCTGTCCCCCCTCTCGTAAAACTGCTTTTCATCGACGGGCGGTTTTAGCGAGTAAGGCTTCGGATAACCTTCTATTTTCCTTAAAACAATCCCCTTCGACCTGCTTCTGAAAATATATCCGAAGGGACACTGGAAGATTGCAGAACAACCCTCGCATTCTCTTCTGCATCCGACGAGACTTTTCAAATGAAGTCCTATAGCTCCTCTGATCATATTCCCCTTCCACTTTGGCAAAACCGCCGGTTCTTCGAACTCCACTTCGAATCTGTAAAGCTTCGCGACCTTCATGGCAGCTTAGCCTCAATTTTCAGAGTTTTTCTCGAAACCTATATCCCGAGTTGTAACATTTAAGCATCTTTATCGCTCAATTTCGATTTAACCTCCAGGAGCTTAAATATTTCCCGCTTCGACTGCAGCTCCCGCAGTTACCAATCTGAAAAGATACTGGTAGATGAGCTGAAAGGTGACAAGTCAGGAACAGCACGAAAAATATTTAAAGTTCCCGTCAGGCTGCTTGTATGGATTTCCGAAGTCTGGCTGCAAAACTGCAAGAACTGCTCAAGCTTCGCACACCTCCGGTGGGCGTGAAGTTCCTCGAAAGCGAGGAGGTTCCAGAGAACGCATTCAAGCCGTCCAGGTTCGGGATAAAGGTTGCAGTATGTCAGGCTATCGGAATCGCCCGACATCTGCGGAGACTCGTAGCCATGACAGCCGAAGATTTCGCTTGTCCGCCCGCTATGCTCCTCTATGGCGTCGCTAGGAGCGATGGCGGAGTTGAGGAGATACTGTTCGAGGCTGAATGGGTTTGTAAAGGCTGCGAGGTCAGCGTGAAGACGCTTCCCCCAGGTAAATACAAGGTCTTCCTGTTCGGAGACGCGACGCAGATGGACGTCGAGCCGGACGCGATCTTGGTCTTTGGCACACCTGAGCAGGTCGGCAGACTGATACAGGCTCGAACTTATTACGGCGGAAGCGTCAGGGCGGAGCTGATTGCCAAAACAGCCTCGTGTGCGGAAGCTCTCTTCCCGGCTTTAAGTGGAGAAGTTACGATATCAGTCCCCGGAGCTGGAGACAGAGTTTTTGCAGGCATAGGGAGCGACGAGATGATATTCGCGATGCCCACAGACTGGTTGCAGAAGATAGTCGAAGCGCTGAAGGTTGCGGGCAGGGGGGCTAACGTTTCGTATCCGGTTCCACCCTTCCTGCTGTTCACGCCGCGCTTCCCGAAGAAGTACAGGGAGATAGCTGAGAAGTTCAGACCTTCCTGATCCTCGCAACGAAGAAGCCCGCACACCTGTGCCTGTGCGGGTAGAAGCGGCTGCACTTCGAAACTTCGGCGTGCTCTAGAGATTCGAGTTCGAGTGCTCTGTCTCCCCACGGTATCCTCTCGACCTTAGCGTTCTCCCTTTTCGACAGCAGGTAATCGACGACGAACTCGTTCTCCTCCGGTGCGAGCGTGCAGGTGGAGTAGACAAGAACTCCCCCCTCCCTGAGCACGTCGAAGGCTGCGAGTATCAGCTGTCTCTGCAGCGAGGAACAGAAGATCACATCCTTCGCGCTCATGCTGACTTTGCGATCTGGGTCCTTGTATATCACGCCCTCCCCGCTACAGGGTGCGTCGAGAAGAACCCTGTCGAACTTCAAGCCGAGCTTGCCAACTTCCCTCCCGTCCATCTGCAGAACCGCCACGTTGAATGCTCCCATGCGGTTTACGTTGTCTATCAGCGGCTGAATTCTCTCGCTCTGGGGTTCGAGAGCTATTAAGGCACCTCTGTTCTCCATGAGCATCGACACCATCGTCGTCTTTCCGCCCGGAGATGCTGCCATGTCCAGAATGAGCTCGCCGGGTTTTGCGTCCAAAGCCAGAGGCGGGACGCAGGAACTCTTGTCCATCACGTAGTAGTAACCCATGAGGAACTCCGGCGTCGCCCCCACGGAGTACGGCTCCTCGACGACCTCGTAGCAGTACGGAACCTCCGTGTTCACAACCTTGAACCCCCTGCTCTTCAGCCTGAGCATCAGCCCCTCCTCGTCGATCTTTATCGTGTTCAGCCGGATGTACTTCGGGACGTGCTCGAAGGCTTTGATTATATCCTCCGTCTCATCGCCGAAGAAGTTGAGCCAGCGCCTCACGACGAACTCGGCGTAGCCGTACTTCTCAGCAAGCTTCCGGGAAAGTTTAGAGGACGGGAAGTCGAGAATCATTCTTTTATCCTCGACTTACCCGGGGGTAAGAACTTCGCGACCTCGTCAGGCGTAGCGATTGCTCTTACGATATGCCTCTCATCGCCGCTCATTTCCACGAGCTTCCTCGCTATTTCGACGCTGAGCTCGTTCACTTCCTTCCCGCCGGGTTCGAGCTCGACGTAGTAGTCGGCGTGCTTCTTTACCGCGCTTACTGGACCGCCTATCACGCGCAGTTTCTCGATTTCAACGCCGATCGCACAGCTGAGCTCTACGCTCAGGTAGTTCCTCTTACCCACGATGTAAAAACTGCCCTTGGGCAAGTACTCCCCAGCCGCTGCGGACTTCTTAACTTGCTCCGGCTTAACGTAGTAAACCTCTCCAGCTCTCTTCTCTTCCTTCCAAAGCGAGGAGTAACTCGCCGCAAACTCTGCGGCTTCCCTTAAGCTACTTTCCGGAGCCTCCTGCCCGAGCTTGAGTATTACCACTGGAGCTCCCGGCGTTTGGGTGTGGAAGAAAAGGTCTTTGCTCTCCATGTGCTTCGAAACTATTTCCTCGTTCATCTCCGCGTTTCTGCCGCCGATCGCGAGGAATCCGTCGCTCGTGAAGAACCAGCGGTAGTTCTCGAACCACTCCCTCTTCCTCTTAACTCTGAAGATCACCGCAAACTTCTTAGCACCCATCTCTGCTCTCCTGATCTCCTCCTTCGTCTTTTCGATCGCTTTCCTCACACCTTCAGCCTTCTCCCTCGCCCTCTTAGCCATCTCGTAGTATCTGTCGGCGTTCTCGTGTATGCTCTTCTCGACTTCCAGCTCGACGTCGAGATCGCCGAGCTTAACGAAGACCCTCTTCCCCTCCATACGGATCCCCGCCTTCTTCAGTCTCTCCGCTATCTCCTCCCAGCTGAGACTCTTTGCAGCCTCTCGGATCGCTGAAAGTAACCTCTCAACCTTCTGGTAGTTTTCGTATATCGCATCTCCGATCCTGCGGTAAAGCTCTGCCTCCTCCTCGTACCTCTTTAGAGTCTCTTCCTGGATCTGAAGTCTGTTTTTCAGTCTTTCCACTTCCTCGTTCACACTCTCATCTTCCTCAACTCTCTCCGCGAGCTTCCTCGTGTAGTACTCGTCGAGCGCCTCGTTAAAGGAGTCGAAGTATATCTTCTCGAATTCGGAGTACTTCAGAAGCTCCATCGGCACGACGTCGACGTATTCTCCTCCTTTGACGATTATCTGCGGCTTGGGCTCGAAGTTCTTCAGCTTCTCGATCTCCTCCAGAATTCTCTTCCTCTCCTCTTCGCTCAGCTCGCTGTACTTTTTCCTCTTGTCAATCCCGAGTCTCGCGAGCAACTCTTCGGCATACAGACCTCCCAAGCCAGAGGTTGCTAGGACCCTCACGATCTCCCTTTCGTCGCTTTCCGGCAGAGCTTTGGGCTCCGGCAGACGGTAGAGTTCTCCGACGTTTACGTCGTGCTTCAGCGGCATTATCACCCTCCAATTGGCGTCGGTGAGAACCACGTTTCCCTTCGAGAACAGCTCCGCGACTAACCTCTTTACCTCCCCGCCCCTCTCGAATTCGATTACCACGACCCTGTCGAAGTCGTGCTGCTCTATCGCCCTCACCCTCGCACCTTCGAGGTGCTTCCTCAACAGCATAGCGAAAGCTGACGGCATGCGCGGGGCTGTCTTCGGAAACCTCGTGAGGTGAATCCGTCTGCCAGCCTCTATCACGAGCTCGTACTTCTCGCCCGCGTAAATTCGAATCCTTATCTCGTCCGGTGGGTGGTGGTAGACCTTCTCTACCTTCCCTCCCACGAGTTTCTGCAGTTCGGCGACGCACGCTTTGATGTCGAACGAACTCATCTGCTTCACGGAGGTGGCTTGGTTGGGGAAGAAAAAATAAGTTGCCGGTGAGTTTTTCTATGCAACTCCTGATGGAACACGAAGCCAAGGAGCTCCTCGAAAGGCACGGGATCG
>JBEVCD010000028.1:0-7447 GCA_040514265.1 Archaeoglobaceae archaeon
CACCGTGTATCTTTCGTCGGCAGCGTCAGATGTGTATAAGAGACAGGCAAAATACCGCACGATCCGTAAGTTAGAAGTAGTAATAGTATTCTCCAGCCGCCTTCTGCTCCCTGTCCAGCCGCGATCCGGGCTTGTTAACGCGCGGTCTCTTCGTTTCCTCGTCTCTCCTGAAAGTTATGCCGAGCTTTGATAGAAAGAGGTTCATGCCCTCCCTCATACCCCTCGGTCTTCTCGCGATGCCCCGCTTTCCGGGTTCGCCCTCGAAGACGAGCAACCGGTCGCTTACCATGTCGATGAAGTATATGTCGTGGTCGACAACGAGGACACTCTTACCTGTGTTGAGGGCGAATCGCCTTATGAGGCGAGCTGCCTCCACGCGCTGCTCCACGTCGAGGTGGGCTGAGGGCTCGTCGAGCAGGTAGAGTTCCGCTTCGCGGAGGAGACAGGTTACTATCGCAACCCGCTGCAGTTCGCCGCCACTCAGCTCCGTCAATTTTCTGTCCATTAGCTTCTCGATTCCGAGGGGTTTGAGGAACTCTGTTCTGTAATACGAGCTGTCGACCATGGGATTCACTCTTCTCAGGAAAAAGCCGACCTCCAGATCGACGTCGGCTTTGACGTACTGCGGCTTGTAGCTTACCCTCACGCCCACGTCGACCTTCTTCTCGTCGTCCTCCAGCACGCCGGCGAGGACCTTAACGAACGTCGACTTGCCAGTAGCGTTCGGTCCGACGACGCCGAGAACTTCGCCGACCATTATCTCGCCGGCTTCGACTTCCAGGTGGAAGTCCTCGAAAGTCTTCGTGAAGCTCGGATATTCGAACAGAACCTTCTCACTCTCTCCCTCGCGGGGCTGGAAGACCTCGAACTCTATCGGCTTTTCCCTGATTCTCACGTTCTCTTCAGTTAGATATCCACGTAGATACTGGTTTATCGCCACCCTCGCACCTTTAGCTGCCGTGAACACTCCGTAAACCCCGGGTTCGCCGTAAACGATGTGGACGAAGTCGGCTAGCATGTCGAGGATCGCCAGATCGTGCTCGACGAGCATAACCGTTCTCTCTTTCGCAAGGTCCCTTATTGCGTTGGCTACGCTTATGCGCTGGTGTATGTCCAAGTAGCTCGTGACCTCGTCGAAGAAGTAGAAGTCCGCATCGCGTAGCATGCAGGCTGCTATCGCTAACCTCTGCAGCTCTCCTCCGCTCAGGTTTCTGACATCTCTGCCCAAAGCGTGCCTTAGGTTGAGTCTGTCCACGACTTCGTCGAGTGCCCCCCTCTCGTCCACCCTCTTCAGCAGCTCGCCCGCCTCACCGCTGTAAACCTTCGGTATCGCTTCGACGTACTGCGGCTTCACGCTCACCCTTATCTTCCCGTCCTTTAGGGCTTTGAGGTAGTCGAGGAGTTCGCTTCCTGCGAACCTCTCGAAGATCTCCTCCCAGCTCGCGTCCTCCTTCCCCAAGTTCGGCTTCAGCTGCCCCGAGAGAATTCTGACAGCCGTCGTCTTACCCGTGCCGTTCGGTCCGAGTATGCCGACGACGTAGCCCTTCCGTGGCACCGGTAGGTTGTAGAGGACGAACCCGTTTCTGCCGTAGCGGTGAACTTCCCTCCCTTCGAGTTGTTCCGGTAAGCCTACGATCGCTATGGCTTTCATCGGACACTTCTTAACGCATATACCGCAGCCTACGCACATCGCCTCGCTTATCACCGCCTTATCCTCGATCACGACCGTCTCGTCTCCCGTGCGGACGCGGGGGCAGTACTTCACGCACTCGTGACCGCACTTCTTCGGCTGACAGCGCTCTCTGTCGACAACCGCTATGCGGGGCATCGCGAGAAGATAGAGGGGCTCAATTTAACTTTGCCGGGATGTCGTTGAGGACCGGACAGTATTTATAGAGCTATTCCAGAGTCTCTTCGTGGACTGCATAATCTGCAGGGGTCGCTTCAGCTGCGGAAGGAGCTGCGTGCTGAACAGTTTTAACTGGGTGTACAGGTCTACGGAAGTCTTCGGCTCATCTCCGCCCTCGATATTCGTGGGCAGATCCGGCTATCCGAACGTCTTCGCATCTCCAGCCGTTCCGCCGGAAGTCGGGAACACCTCACTCTACGATCTGCCAGAAGCCTGGAGGAATGTAAGCATCTCCGAAGTCTTCAGATTTAGGAGCTCGCTCGTGCTGGGAAGGTTCAGAGTCGACGTCAGAAAAGCCGACTCGAAGGCTGCAGAACTCGTTCAGGAGCTCAGCCTCTACAACAAGCCCGTCGACACCGAGCTGATACTCGAAAAACCTCCAAGGAGGCCCGTAGTCGATGAAGTCTCGGCTCCCTTCGGACCCTCGGCGCCGGCTAGATATGCGAGAATCGTGAGCGCTCCGGCTGCTCCGAAGGTAGTGGAGAGAGTCTACTACGACCGCGAACTGCCAGCTACCGAGGCTATCGTCGAGCTCTACTCGAAGGGGGTCGAGGTTTCGCAAATTCAGAAGCTGCTCTCAGCCGGAGCCCTCGGAGTAAGAAGGCGGCTCGTGCCGACTAGGTGGGCGATAACGGCTGTGGACGACACGATATCGAAGGCGCTGATAGAGAGGATCAAGTGCTACGAGGAGATAGACAGCTACAGGGTCTTCGTTCTCAAAAAAGAGAGGAATACCTTCGCAGCCGTGCTCGTGCCGAGGTGCTGGAGCTACGAGTGGGGCGAAGCTTGGTTCCCGAACACTGTGTGGAACAGGAGCAGGAAAGTGGGAATAGTCGTCGACGCCGAGGGCTACGGTGGAAGGAAAAACTACGCCATAATGGGCGGCTGCTACTACGCTGCCCGCCTGGCGGTTGCCGAGTATCTGAACGCAATCAGGAGGCAAGCCACAGCGATAGTCTGGCGCGAAATTTACCCGGGTTTCAACACACCCATCGGCGTTTGGTTCGTCAGGGAGTCGCTTAGGGAGATGTTCGAGGGTAAACACTTCGAGTTCGACGACTTTTCCGAGGTGCTCAGCTTTCTGTCCTCGCATCTGAAGATGCTCGACGCATGGCTGGCGAAGTCGAAGCTCCTGAAGGAGATCGGATGCCAGTCGAGGTTAGAAGTGTAAGGGTCGGGAGGATACTCATGAGGAGCCGAATCCCCGGTTTTGACTACGCGATAAACCACTACGTCGGCTGCTTGCACGGCTGCTTGTACTGCTACGCACGCGACTACTGCAGCGGCGAGGTTGCGGATAGGTGGGGCGAGCTCGTGATCGTCAAGCGGAACGCCGACGAGGTTCTGCGGAGGGAAATAGCGAGGGCGAAGGGAAGGATCGCTTTGAGCACTCTGACGGACCCCTACCAGCCGATAGAACGGAAATTGGAGCTGACGAGGCGCATTTTGGCGATCGCAGCCAGCAGACTGAAGGTGAGCGTGCAGACAAAGAGTCCCCTCGTCCTTAGAGATGTCGACCTGCTCGGCGATAACGTCGACGTCGGCATAACCATAACGACACTCGACGAGAGGCTGGCGAAGAAGTTTGAGCCGTCGGCACCGAAGCCGAGGGAGAGAGTAAGGACACTCGAAAGGTTGGCCGAGGAGGGTGTGAAGACCTGGGTATTCTACGGTCCGATTCTGGGCGACGACATCGAGGAGGTCGTCGAAGTCGCGAAGGCTACGAACAGCACGCTCTACTTTGACAAGCTCAGGATAAAGAAGCGAGTGCCGAGAGAGGTTGCTGAAGTTGCGAAGAGGGACTGGAAGAGTGTCTTCAGAAGAATTACCGAATTATGCGAGAGGAAAGGGGTTAGAGCCAAGCCCGCTTTCGGCTAGAGTTTCGGCGCTATCAGCGTGTAGTCTCCAAGCTTATCCTCCGCCTCGTCGACCTTCTCCCTGAACTCCCTCAGGAAGTTTTCCAGCAGCTCTGCAGCTGTCTTCTTGCAGCCTCCGCAGAGTATTTCCCCGCTCCTGCAAGCCCTCTCCAGATTGTCGAGCTCATTGTCGCTCTCGATTAGGTGAAACTTGTAGAGCTCGAAGACGACACACCTCTCCGGCTCCCCGCCGAAGCGGCGCTGCTCTTCGGCGGTAGCTCTGCCTCCGGTCAGGGCGTTCATGACCTTCCGCCTCGCAACTTCCGGTGGGTCGAAGAGGGATATGTAGCTCTCGGGCTTGCTCGAACTCATCTTTCCACCAGTAAGCCCAGTTACGAAGCGGTGGTAGGTTGCGGAAGGGGGCACGAAAGCGTAACCCCCGAGCTCGACCTCAAGCTCTCTGACCGCCCTCTCTATTTCTTCCGCGTTCCCGAAGATATCCGCGTGCTCCTCGTAGAACTTCGCGTCGAAACCCAGAGTCTTCAGATGTTCGACGTAATCTCTGCCCCTCCTGCTCCTGACCCTGACGCCGCCCTCGATCCTCTCGAAAGCGAAGATGCTAGCCCTCGCCGCTACATCGCGGGTCAGCCTTATGTGAGGGTCCTGATCCGCTCCCACCGGGACGACGACGGGCTTCGGACCTCCGTACTCCCTGAGTTGCGGGTGCAGGATGTCGGCAGCCTGAACGGCTGGTATGAAGAGCCTGGCGAGCGAGGTTTCGCTCTCGAAACCGTAAACAGCCCTCAGCTCGCTGAAGTTTACCTCCTTCGCTAGCTCTAAGGCTAAGTCCTTGACGTGCTGTGACGCGGACTGGAAATAGATCACGGCGTCCTCACGAAGTCCGAGAGCTACTATGCTCTTCACGTAGAGCATTCCTATCTCGAAGGTTTCGCGCTTGCTTAATCCCCTCACGACGTTCGCCTCTATGTCGGCTATTGCCACGAAAGCTCTTCCGCCCATCTTCTGGTGCCAGACTATTTCCTCCATCGTCATCTTGTGCCCAAGATGCGGCATGCCCGACGGCATGAAGCCGCTCATCACCGCCCAATCCTCGCCTCGCCGCATCGCGGCGAGAATTCTGTCGTAGTCACGATGCCCGAAAACTATCCCTCTCCTGAAAAAGCGGTGGGGCTCTGGAATCTCTTTTATCAGCTCCGAGAAGTCCTGCATTCCGAACTCCTTGATGAGCTTGCCGTAATCAATTGCTCCCTCGACTTCCCAAGGCGTTACCTTCATGCCCCAAGCTCTTCGGAGGGTTAAAAGTTTTAACCCACAACGTTCGATGGAATTGAAGGGCGTAGGGGATCGATTTTAGAACCTTGCCGACCGCCGGAGAACGCCTCGAACTCTCGATGGGCTCGATAAGCTAACCGGAAAGTAAAAATCTCCCAATCAGACTTCGAGCGATGAGGGTACAGATAATGGGCGCCGGCGCGCTCGGGAGCTTGGTAGGAGCCCTAATACAGTTAGCAGGTTATGAGGTCGTTTTCGTCGCGCGCGGGAAGCAGCTCGAAGCTCTGAGGAAAAGACTCATCGTAAGCGGTCTTAAGAGTTTCGAACTCGAAGTTTACGCCACCGACAAGCCGGAGGATGCCGACGTGACCTTCGTCACGGTCAAAGCCTACGACACGGAGGAGGCTGCGAAGGTTCTGAGCTCCGTCGACGCCGGCGTGGTTTGCAGCCTCCAGAACGGGATCGGAAATGAGGAGGTGCTCGCCAAGTTCTTCGAAAACGTTGTCGGTGGTGTTACGAGCTATGCAGCCAACCTCGCGGACTACGGTCACGTAGTCTTTGCGGGGGAGGGATTCACGTTCGTCGGAGACTACAAGGGGCGTGGAGCCGAGGATGTGGCGAAAGTTCTCAACGAGGCTGGCATAAGGACGGAGGTCGTCGAGGACATAGAGAGGAGAATCTGGGTCAAGGCTGCGATAAACGCAGCCATAAACCCGATCACAGCTCTGTGCAGAGTAAGGAACGGCGCTGTCGCGAGTCCGCCACTCTGGCACGTCGCGAAGATGGTCGGAGAGGAGTGTAAAGAGGTTCTGGCTGCTCTGGGATACGAGTTCGACGTGGAGGAGATAAGGCAGGTAGCGGAGGCTACGGCTGAGAACAGGTCTTCCATGCTTCAGGACGTCGAAAAGGGAAAGAGAACCGAGGTAGACTATATAAACGGAGCATTCGTCAAAAAGGGCGAGGAACTGGGTATCGACTGCGTAGCGAACCGCATCCTCTGGCTGCTGGTGAGGGGCGTTGGTTCCGGTTGAGGTTATCGTGGTCTCAGTCCTCCCAATTTCAGAGCTCAGAGGTGGAATACCGCTGGCGCTTTACTACGGACTCGACCCGCTGAGCGCTTACGTCGTCTGCGTGCTTTCGAACCTGCTACCCGTGCCGTTTTTGCTCTACGCCCTCGAAAAGCTCGAGGGTTTAATATCCTCGCTTCCGATCGTCGGTGAGCTCTACCGTTACATCGTCCACAGGGTGGAGAAGAGGAAGGGACTCGTCGAAGCCTACGGTTACTTGGGACTGGCTGCTTTCGTAGCCGTTCCGCTGCCGGTAACGGGGGCGTGGACGGGGAGTCTTCTGGCTTTCCTGTTGAGACTCGAGAAAGGAAGAACTTTCGCGTCGATATCACTCGGCGTAGCCACAGCGGGAGCTGTCGTGACCCTCGCCACCCTCGGAATTTTTAACCTTTCGAGCCTGTTACGCGTCTTATAGCCTCTATAACCTCCCGGCGCGTGAAGGGCTTCTTCAGGATGTAGTCCGCACCGGCTTCGAGCATTTTGTCCCCCTTTACGCTCGCGTATGCGGTTATAGCGATTACCTTCGCGTTCGGGTCCATCTTCTTTATCTCCTCCGTAGCCGATATCCCGCTCGAGAGCGGCATCATTATGTCCATCAAGATCACGTCGGGTTTCTCCTTCTTGAAGATCTCCACAGCCTCTCGACCGTTCGAAGCTTCAAGAACGATGAAATCCTTGAGCATGATCTTCAGTATTTCGCGCATCGCAACCTCGTCGTCCACGACGAGAACCTTCATGAGCAGCGCATATACAGAAAAAGTTAAAAGTTTATCGATAGCTACAAAGTGCTATCGCATGGCAGATACATTGCCAAGCCTCTTTTCGATAGCTGTTCTCAATCAGCTCCTCCGTTCACCAACAACCCTCTCCATCTTGAAATCGTCGTCAAAAGTCGCAATTTTTAATGCTTGCGATTAAAGCGTCGTTCGTTCGGAAGCAAAGTGTAGAAATCATGAAACCTGAATTTATCCGAATCGTTAATACAAAGCTCGTAATCTAGAAGCTCGATTGCCTTTCTTTTTCCAGAAAAAAATCCCATAAGAGCGCGTGAATACTCCATCCCGCTACCTGAGTCTGATTTTTTTGCAGTCTAAAGGTTAAATATCAGCATCGCTTTCGCAATCTCCAGCGTTACATTCGCCTCAATCCATGCTGCTATTACGATGAGAATAATCGAAATCAGGGCAAGTTTTAGGTACTCTATGATGTCCTCTTTTGTTAAAACCTGCTCCTTTCTGCCCGCTAAGTATCTCAAGACCTCATATGGGATTTTGAAACCAGCTGCCCAGCTATGATGATCACGGGAATTTGAATATGCCGTG
>JBEVCD010000029.1:0-3574 GCA_040514265.1 Archaeoglobaceae archaeon
AGGAGCTGCCGAAGTCGATGGTCGGAAAGGTTCTGAGGAGGGTGCTGAGGGAGGAGGAAATAAAGAAGTTCAAAGGCTAATTTTATTTTTTAGCTCAGTCCTGCCCAGTCTCGTCACACGTCAGCTAGGGGAGGACTCATCATCGCTGCTGTTAATCATTGTTGTAATTATATCCGGCTATAGAAAAATTTATCTTTTGAGCTTGATAACGATTAAACAGTGATTTAGCATGCCCACATCATCAGAACTCGGCGGCGTGATCCTTCAAGCCCTCGCGGAGCTGCTGAGATTACTCAAGACACTCTTTCTGCAACTCCAGATCGTGGGAAACAACGAAACTGCAGTAAATGCGTCGCGCGGTCCTTATCAGAGTTTCTGGGAGATATGGTACAGCTCGGGAGCTATGCTGAACTGGATGACGAAGATGCTCACCAGGGAGCACGGCTTTGTCTGGATAATAAACTACAACGAAACTCTGAGGGAGAAGTTCCGCGAAGTCGTGGCGACAGCTGCGAAGAACGCCACAGCCATGCTGGGAGACGTATACGGAAACAACTCGACGACGTTCCTGCTGAAGGTGATGGCGAAGGAGGTGACGAACGAGAGCAACCACGTCTTCGTCGCCAACCTCTGGAGTTCTCTGGCCGAGCTCGTCAGGCTCGTGAGCGACGCTTTGCAACACTTCCCCTCATACTTCCCGTGAGGTGGTGGCATGCTGAACATGAGTATAGCCACGACATACGTGATGGACGGCTTCAGGGCGAACTTCCTACTCATGGCTGAGGTGTTTCGCGTCATAGCGACGAACTCGACGGTAGCAGATTACGTCGCGCAGGATATCTACTACTTCTTCGGCTTGCTGAAGTGGGTGGCTGCGTTTCTGAACGACACACTCTCGATAATAAACGCGGAGCTGCTGGCGAACAACGTAACGTGGAAGCAGATTCTCGTAGGCTACTGGCAGAAGACTGCGCTGAACTCGACCTACATACTGGGAGACTGGGAGGGCACGCAGGGGCTCGCTTACATATGGAAGAAAGGATACGAGTGCGTGCAGCCGGGGCAGTACTGCTACAATCTGAGTTACGGAAACCTCACAACCGGCGACGCCCTCGAAATGGTGAAGTGGCAGTTCAACGCGATGGCTGAGGTTGGGAAGAGACTCGCCAGCTTCTATCCGTGAGGTGTGGGTATGAGGCTGTTGCTCCTCACGCTCGCTCTGGTTTTACTCATCAACAACGTCTGTGCGGTCGAGATAACGGAGAATTTCAGGGGGATAACGACCTCCTACCCCTATCCGCCCAGAGCGTACTGGATTCACAACTACGATTCTGCACCAGCTGCGCCGAGCAGCGAGAGCAGCCCTCCGGGAGGAGCTACGGAGTTCACAGATGCGGATTACGGTCAGATAGCGTATCTTGACGGTAGTTATTACTATTATGGAGACGCGGAAACCCATTACTTTATCTTCAGAATTCCAGCGGGCAGCTCAGCTGAAGTGCACTGGTACGGGCACGCCAACGATGGTAACGATTACGTCTACCTATACGCGTTCAACTGGACTAGCAGCGGATGGGAGCAGCTTGGCAGCTTTTACGGAAATTCCTGGGGCTGGATTAACGCTACGCTCAGCGACGATCACATCAGCGGAAACGGGTACGTCCACTTAGCCTTCGTGGGTTACAGGAGTAGCTCTGCAGATGATGCTGCGGAGTTCCCGACAGATTACGTGGAGCTCGTCGTCGACGTTACACAGTTTACCCCGGTCTGCGTCGACGTTTTGTCTTCCAGCGTTCGTAACTGGGACGGGATATTCGACACAGATTCCGTGAGCGTAACTGCAAGGGCTACTCTGTCCGGCTCGACTGTTGAGTGGTACGACAACTTCTCGCTGGAGGCGGAGTGGCAGGAGGGGAGTGCGAATATACCCCTGTCCAGTTTCTCGGTTTCGCAGCAGAATGCGACGCTGTCTGGCAGACCTGTGGACGGCGGAGTAACTGACAGGTGGAGGGTAAAGTTCGCGGTCTCAGCCGGTTATGCGATCGTCAACGGCGTCGCTTACGGGCCGGACGCGAGCTGCGGGAGGGAAGTCTTTGCAGAAAACGTCGCCGTAACTCCGGACAGCTACGACATACTGCTGGTCGGCAGGAGGTGGGACAACACCGGCGAGGACTGGGTGGTTTTCAGGTGGGTGGCGGATCCGGAAGATGTTGAGCATGTAAGTAAAGACGGCTACGACGTCCCGGTGGCGCAGCGATTCAGGAACTGGGATCTGCTGTTCTGGAAGATAGGCGTGCCGGATCCAAACCACGACAACGACGGCTTGACTGAAGGTGTTTACGGGACATCCAACGATGTAAACTACGAATCCTACCCGGCTTGCATAGGACCCGACAGGTCGCCGAGCGATCCGAGGTACTGCGGCTACTATATATGCCAAGAGGATGGTAGATGCTGCTACAACGACGTCGATAAAGACCACAACTGCTCGCTGCACCTCAGCGGCTACCGCTTTGGACCCCTCATAGAAATAAACGCCCCCGACCACGCGATAGGCGTCGTCGTTGCGAACACGATCGATATCTGCGCTAATCTCGAGACCATACCAGACATCCTCGCCCAGCCTTACGACGCGCACGAGGGCGGAGGGGAGGGAAACGAAATTCACTGCGAAGTTCTTGATGTAGGAATGGATACTATCACGACGGAGCTCGCCTTCAAACAAGGTTACAACATCCTCGGTCTTTTATGGATCTTCGATGCCGACCCGCACGAGGGTTTCGGACTCCCAGGCTTCGTGGGCTTGATGGCTGACAGGGAGCACGTCGTAGGATTGGTTCTGGGACACAGGTTCGGAATACACCCGTTCGTCGCCCTCGTCACGACGATGCCGAGGAGCGAGATTCCGAGTTTCGACGACCACACGAATACGACGGCTAAGGAGATATGGCAGAGTTCCGAGTTCTACGCGAAGTGGATTTACTACATCCTACGCAACACGGCTTACATCGTAAAAGTCACGGCAGAGGAGCTAGCTAACTGGGACAAGAGATATCCGCCGAGCGGTGAGGACAACATTCTGCTCGCGAACCGGGTGCTCAACGACCTCTTCCTCGACCTGCTGCCCTACCTCAAGGAAGTCCTTTGGACGATCAGAGTGACGGGTAACAACACGATCAACACGTTCATAATAACCACCTACACCCAGCTGCACGGGCTTTTCCGAATGATCGACACGATCAGATCAGACGTCACGCTGCGCTCCGAGTTCGAGAACGTCGTAGCGACGTTTTTTGCAAGCGTTCCTGGCATCTTCGGACCACCGGACGGCTCCACGGGGTTGAGCTATCTCCTGAAGCACAGGGGATCGTTAACATACGACGAGAAGCTGAGCTTCGCTCAGAAGCTGTTCGAGATGGCTGACACCGGACTCGACCTGCTGATCGCCGTGATGAAAAACCTGCCCCTAATGGAAGTGAGGGCTGACCCCTACTTCCCCGGCTGGAACTACGGCGACTGGGTCGCCCACGGACACACCTAAAAAATTTTTAAATTCTTTTAAGCGGCGCCGAGC
>JBEVCD010000029.1:3674-25882 GCA_040514265.1 Archaeoglobaceae archaeon
GAGCTGGCTAACGAGAGCAACACCAACCTTACGGAAGCCAGAGACAACATAGGTGACTCGATAACACTCCTCGGCAGGGAGTGGGAGACCGTGTTCGGCAACGCCAGCTATACAGGCGGTCTGGCACTGCTGCTCAGGGGTCAGCTCGAAGCACTCAACAACAGAAGCTACACAGCTACGAACATGAGTGGAGTGGAGGTGCCGGTGATCGAAGCCTACGCCGATGCGTTGGCGTCGATGATCGCGGACGGCGTGAAGTTCTTCTACAGACTCGCGCAGGAGATATCTGATGCGTTCTACATCTAATTTTTAAATTTTTAAAAACTTTTTTGTAACTCCGCAACATGAATTTCACCGGTGAAATTCATGAGCTGCAAGCAGTGTAGGTTCTGGCTGAGGGACTTCAGCTTCCCTGGAGACGTCGGTTACTGCCAGGCGAGGAACGCCATGACATCTGCCAGCGACGTCTGCGAGATGTTCAGAAGAAAGAGCGAGGAAGCTGTGGCTGTAAAAGTTCTCCACTACTAATGTTACTGTTTAGAATATTTTTGTTATTTGATATTAATTTTGCGGAGCTTTTTATGCTCAAAGCTCGCTGAATAGCGAGCAAAGCTGAAACGCTGCGAAAAAAAATCGATAACTACAAATAACAGTTCGAAGGAGATCCTCTGAGGTGGTTGTATGGTCGAGAGGAAGAGAATAGAGATTCCAGAGGGTGTCAAGGTAAAGGAGAGCGTCGGCGAAGAAGCGGAGTTCCCGTTCGACATTTCTCCGATGTACGAGGGTGAAAGGGTAAGGAAGGGAGACATGTTCGTCGAGCTCGGCGGACCAACGCAGCCGGGTTTCGAGCTTGTGATTGCTCTACCGGTGGATCAGGTTGAGGACATGAAGGTCACACTGATCGGACCGGACCTCGATGAGATGGAGGAAGGCAAAGCATACCCGTACGCGATGATATACTACGTAGCCGGTTCTCAAGTTGAAACCGATCTGGAGCCGGTCATTGAGCGCAGGAACCACGACTTCCAGAACTACATCGAGGGTTACATGCACCTCAACCAGAGGTACGACATATGGATCAGGATAAGCAAGAACGCAGTAAAGAAGGGGCTCAAGAGCCTGATACAGATAGCTAAAGCTACGATGATGCTCTTCAAGAACGAGCTGCCGTTCATCGAGAAGATCGAAGCCGTTTACATCACGGACAAAGACCTCGTAGAGAAGCTCCTCAACGAGCTCGCGATGCCGATATACGAGGAGAGGGACAAGAGGGTTGAGATGCTGCACGACGAGGACGTCGAGGAGTTCTACTCGTGCACACTCTGCCAGAGCTTCGCTCCGACGAACGTCTGCATAGTGTCGCCAGACAGACCCTCGCTCTGCGGAGCAATAACCTGGTTCGACGGCAGAGCTGCGGCGAGGGTCGACCCGGAGGGTCCGAACAGGGCGGTGCCGAAGGGTGAGTGCATCGACCCCATCGGCGGTGAGTATACGGGCGTAAACGAGTTTGCGAAGCAGGAGAGCGGAGGAGAGATCGAGAGAGTGAAGTTGCACAGCTTCTTCGAGTATCCGCACACGAGCTGCGGGTGCTTCGAGGTCATAGGCTTCTACATGCCCGAAGTCGATGGCATAGGCTTCGTCCACCGCGGCTATCCGCACCCGGCGCCGAACGGCTTGACGTTCTCTACGATGGCCGGACAGACTGGCGGCGGAAAGCAGATGATCGGCTTCCTCGGCATAGGTATCGCGTACTTCAGAAGCAAGAAGTTCCTGCAAGCCGATGGCGGATGGTACAGGGTCGTCTGGATGCCGAAGGAGCTCAAGGAGAGGGTCAAGGACTACATACCCGAGGACGTCAGGGACAAGATAGCGACCGAAGAGGAGGCGAAGACGATCGAGGAGCTCAAGGAGTTTCTGAAGAAGGTCAACCACCCGGTCGTCACCGGCGTCGTCAGACCGGTTGACGGGAAGAAGATTACGGAGGGCTGGAAGGAAGTCGAAGAGGTCGCCGAGGCTGCTGAAGCTGCCGAAGCTGCTGAGGCTGTAGAAGCTCAGCCAGCCACTCAGGCTGTTCAGCCACAGGCAGCGACGCCGGCGATGCCGGCTCCACAGATGCCGGTGTTCCAGTTACCGCAGCTCCAGACTCCGCAGGCGGCGCCGGCTGGTATAAAGATCATCATAAAGGACGCCAAGATAACGATAGACAAGGTAATCGTGAGGAGACCCGAAAAGAAGTGAGCGGTATGGAGCCGAAGAAGTTGAAGCTGATACTGAAGGGAGCCCAGATCCACATACCCGAGCTCGTCATCGAGGAAGAAGAATGACGTTAATAGCCGTAGCCGGCAAGGGAGGAACGGGAAAGACGTTAGTGGCAGCTCTCCTCATCCATTTTATTTCACAGAAAAGCAGCAGAGTTCTTGCAGTAGACGCGGACCCCGACAGCAACCTCCCGGACGCGCTGGGAGTGTCTGAGGAAGTCAGGAAGACGCTCGGTGACGTCAGAGAACTCTTTCAGGTGAGCAGAGACGAGATGGGAACGATGAACAAGGAGCAGTGGCTCGAAGGCAAGATATACAGCGAGGTCATCTGCGAGTGCGACGGTTACGACCTCCTCGTAATGGGTCGCCCGGAGGGCGAGGGCTGTTACTGCTTTGCGAACTCGCTGCTGAGAGGTGTGCTGCGGAAGCTGATGAGGCACTACGACTACATAATCGTCGACAGCGAAGCCGGTTTGGAGCACTTCAGCCGGAAGACCATAGACAGCGCCGACTATCTCTTAATCGTAACCGACACGTCAAAGAAGGGTTTGGTGACTGCGAAGAGAATAAAGGAGCTGATGGCGGAGCTGAACATGAGGAGCGAGGTCATGCTGATCGGGAACAGAGTAACCGGTGAAGAGGCTGAGAGGAAAATAAGGGAGTTCGCGGAGAGGGAGGGTATAAAGCTTCTGGAAATTCTCCCGTACGACGAGGAGATCGTTAAGCTCGACATGGAAGGTCTACCCGTAACCCAGCTCAGCGAGAACTCGGAAGTTTATAAGAAGATGAGGAAGGTGGCTGACGTTTTCCTCCAAGCCGTCGCGAGGTGAAGCTTGAAAAGATGGAGGGGTGGTGAGGTTGGAGAAGAAGAAGTTTACGCTAGAGGAGTTCTTTGAAACCCTGAAGAAGTACAACGTCGAGGAGCTTGAAGGTGTGACGATAGAAGGGGACGTCGAGATCGAGTTTGAGGGCTCCTCGATAGACCTGTCAGCCGTGGCGCCGCTCTACTCTCTTCTGAACGAGTTCGCCAACTTCCTCTACCACGCGAACATGGCGCTCGGTTACCTGCAGAGACTTTCTACCATGCTCGGCATTCCGACGCCTCTTCCGCAGCTCGCGGTAGCGGAGGTAAAGCCGGAAGTTCCTGCGGTTGAGGAGAAACCCAAGCTGCCCGAGAAACTCGCTGAGGCGAAGTTCACGCCGTACAAACAGCAGTGGTCCGGGAAGATCCAGGAGGTGACGCTCGGGGCGACGAGGAGCGATGGAGGAACGAGAGAGTACACGCTAACCATAGGCGGCGAACAGGCTTTAGCCTTCTACACGTTCGACGCGGAACAGCCGCACCTGCCGGTTATAGCTATAGACGTCTTCGACCGTCCGCCAATGCTGGCTAAAGCCGTGAGGGTGCACTACGAGGACGTTCTGAACGATCCGGCTGAGTGGGCGAGGAAGTGTGTTAAGAAGTTCGGTGCCGACCTCGTGACGCTCCACCTCATCAGCACAGACCCTCTCCTTGACGACAGACCAGCCAGAGAGGCTGCGAAGACTGTTGAGGAGGTCCTGCAGGCTGTGAAGTGCCCGCTCATAGTGGGCGGCAGCGGTAACAAGGAGAAAGACCCGGAGGTTCTGGAAAAAGCCGCGGAGGTTGCGGAGGGTGAGAGGATAATGCTCGCCTCCGCAACGCTCGACATGGACTGGGAACGCATAGCGAACGCAGCCAAGAAGTACGGGCACGTAGTGCTGAGCTGGACGCAGATGGACATAAACAACCAGAAGACTCTGAACAGGTATCTGCTGAAGAGGGCTGGTGTTCCGAGGGACAGCATAGTCATGGACCCGACGACTGCGGCTCTGGGTTACGGTCTCGACTACGCGTTCACGAACATGGAGAGGATAAGGATCAGCGGTCTTAGGGGCGACGAGGATCTTAACTTCCCCATATCCAGCGGAACCACGAACGCCTGGGGAGCGAGAGAAGCTTGGATGGTCGACTCGCCGATCGAGGGCGACACCCCATGGGGCCCGCGAGAGCTGCGAGGACCGATCTGGGAGATCGTGACGGGTCTAACCCTCGCCCTCGCAGGCGTCGACCTCTTCATGATGATGCATCCGGTCGCGGTTGCTACGCTGAAGGAGATCTTCAACACGCTCGGAGGTAGGAAGAAGGAGAGGATCGAGGACGTCGACGCCTGGCTGACGATGGAGGTGTGAGGATGAAGGTAAAGAGCCCGCTCGAAATTTACAACCTCCTACCCCGGACGAACTGCGGAGAGTGCGGATACGACACCTGCATGAGCTTCGCAGCCCACATCCTCGACCGCTCCGCGAAGATTACGGACTGTAAACCTCTCGTTGAGGAAGCCGAAAAAGATGCGAAGGCGAAAGAGAAACTCGAAAAACTCCTCGAAATTACGGCTCCGGAAATAGCGGAAGTCGTAATAGGCGTGGGCGACTCTGCCGTTAAAATAGGCGGTGAAGAGGTTCTTCACAGACATGAGCTGACGTTCTTCAACCCCACCGCCTTCTTCTACGACGTTTGGGACACGCTGGACGACAAAAAGATCGAGGAGCGCTGCGACTGGATAGTGAGCTACAGAAAGTTCTATGTCGGCAACTTCCTGACACTCGACGGGATAGCGGTTCGCTGCACGAGCGGAGACCCGAAGAGGTTCGCTGAAGTAGCCAAGAAAGTCGCGGAATACGGAAAACCGATGATTTTGGTCTCGCTCGACGCCAGATGTATGGAAGCTGCGCTGAAGGAGGTCGCCGACAGGAGACCGCTCATATATGCGGCAACCGAAGACAACTGGAGAGACTTTCTGCGGCTGGCTCTGGATTACAACGTTCCCGTAGTGCTCCGCTCGAAGGACCTCGACAAGCTGAAGAGCTTGGCTGTTACTTTCAAGCAGGCTGGAGTCAGGGACATAGTCCTCGACCCCGTTACAGAGCCGCTAGGCGAAGGGCTGCGCTCGACGTTCGAGAGGGTCATACAGCTCAGGAGGGCTGCGATACTCGGCGGCGACAAGGATGTGGCGTATCCGATAATGGTCACACCCATATCGGCGTGGCTGATCGACGGAGATGAAGTGACCAAATCCTACTGGGAAGCCGTAATCGGCAGCATGTTCATCGTGAAGTATGCGGACATCATGATCTTCCACACGCTGGAGCAGCACGTCGTGATGCCGACGATAATACTCAGGTTCAACATATACACCGACCCGCGCACGCCCGTGCAGGTCGAGCCCGGGTTGAGGGAGATCAACAACCCCACGCCAGACGACCCGGTGTTCATCACCACGAACTTCGCGCTGACGTACTACACCGTGGAGAGCGACCTCACGAGTGCAAACATAAGGGGCTGGCTCCTCGTCCTCGACACAGGCGGTCTTGGTGTCGAGGTCAGCGTCGCCGGCGGGCAGTTTACAGCCAGTAAGGTGAAGGAGCTTATAGAGCAGACGAAGATAGAGGAGAAGGTGAACCACCGCTACCTCGTAATTCCAGGACTGGCTGCGAGGCTTCAGGGAGCTATAGAAGACGAAACGGGCTGGAAAGTCCTCGTCGGACCAATGGATTCGGGGAGAATAAAGGGCTGGCTGGAGAAGAACTGGCCGCCCAAGTAGCTATATTTTATCAAAAATTTTTATTATAAATTCTGCAAGTTTTACTGCGTCCCCCTTGTTCCTCATTATCGTATTCGTGGCGAACACGGAGTCGCTGCAGAGGTGCGCGTCGCTTTCGTGGACTATCAGCGCGTCGATGAAGTCCTCGTAGACCTTCATAACTCCGAGCGGCGAAACCTCGTAACCCTTGGCTCTCATGAACTTTGCAGCCGGACCGCTCACAGCTCTGTTACCGACTATAGGCGATACTGCGACGACCTTCTTGTCCTTCAGAAGTTCGGCGAAGTCTTCCACGCTAAGGATCGGCATTATGCTCGTTATCGGATTGCTCGGACCTATGAGAACTTCCTCCTCCCTTTCGAGTCTCTCCCTGACGGGTTGCGGAATTCTGGCGTTCTCGATGCCCTCGAATCGGACATCTACGACTTCCGGCTCACCCTTTCGCTTCACCCAGAACTCCTGAAAGTGCATCTCGCCCTCGCTCGTAACTACTACTGTCGCAACCTCCTCTTCGCACATAGGATACACGTCCTGCTTCACTCCGTAAGCCCTCGCGATTTTGACTGTAGCTTCGCATAGCGAGTAGCCTCTTCTGAGCATCTCGCTGCGCAGTATGTGCGTAGCCCTGTCCCTGTCCCCTATCATCAGCACCTCGTCGAACCCCAGCCCTTTCAAAGCCTCGTGGGTCGTGAACGTGTCGCCGGCGATCCCCCACCACCTCTGCTCGTCTATAACTTCCGCGAGGGCGTAGATCACTGAATCTATGTCCGGGCAGACCTTGTTCCCGGAAACCCAGATGTCTTCCGCCGTATTCGCCACAACCCAGAAATCGGCAATTTCCTTCAAACCTCTTAACAGCTTCGGCGTTCCCGTGCCGCCGGATAGGACGAGCATCACCTGAACCTCTCTCCGAACTCCTCGATGTCCCTCTCGCTGCTGAGGAGCTCTCTCAGAACTCCCTCAAGCTTCGAAGCTGCAACCCTAACCTGCTTCGTCGTGTCGCGGTCCCTTATCGTAACCGTGTCGTCCTCGAACGTCTGGTGGTCGATTGTTACGCAGAAAGGCGTGCCCACCTCGTCGAACCTTCTGTACCTCCTGCCTATACTTCCGGAGTCGTCGTATTCCGCGTAGAATCCGGCTTCCTTCAGCTCGGTCGCTATTTCGAGAGCCCTGTCCGTGAACGGCGACCTCGATAGCAGCGGTAGAACGGCGACCTCTATCGGTGCCACCCACCTCTTCAGGCGAAGTACCCTCCTCTCCTCGCCGTCGACGACGTCCTTGTCGAACGCGTGCTCGATGACGGCGTACGTTATTCTGTCAAGTCCGAATGACGGCTCGATGACGTGCGGAAACACTCTCTCGCCGGTAACGACCTCCTCGACTTCTGCAATTTCGAAGAACTCCCTGTCAACGACCACCTTCTCGCCGTCCAGCTCCACTTCTACTGTGTCTACAGGCTCAGCCTCGCTCAGCTTCTCGGCTATCGCTCTCGCCTTCTCCTTGAAGACCGGTCCGAGCTTCTCCATCTTCGGAACGATCTTCGTCCTCTTCACCTTAACGGGTTCCCTGAACTGAACGAAGACCGTCAAGTCTTCGCCGCTGTGCTCGCTGTGGCGTCGCAGGTCGTAGTCCGTTCTGTCGGCTATTCCGACCACCTCTACCCACCCGATGCTGAGCAGCACTTCGGCGTCCCAGCAGTCCGTCGCGTAGTGTGCTCTCTCATCATCTTTGTGCTGCCTGAACCTGAGCTTCTCATCCTTTATCCCCACTTCGAGCAGGAATCTACGAGTCTTTCCTATGAAGTATGCGAGGAGCTCGTGGGCTATGATACCTCTCCTGACAGCTTCACCGAGCGTGACTACGTGCTCTTCATCGAACTTGTCCACGAGCCTCACGACGTCGTTCGCGTACGCCTTGAAGTTCGGGTGTCTCTTCTCCCTCGGGTGAACGAAGTACTCAAGCTCAGCCTGGTTGAACTCTCTCAGCCTTATTACTCCCTGCCTCGGGCTTATCTCGTTCCTGTAAGCTCTTCCTATCTGCGCAACTCCGAACGGGAGCTTGTCCCTGAAGTAGTAGAGCAACCTCTTGAAGTCTATGAAGATGCCCTGAGCAGTTTCCGGGCGCAGAAATCCCCTCTTCCCCCTTCCCGGTCCTATGGTTGTCTGAAACATCAGGCTCATGGGTTTCGGCTCCCTGAACTTCCCGCCGCAGTCGCAGCGGAGGTCGTAGTATTCGATCGCCTCCCTTATAGCTTCGATATTCTCCTCGACCTCAACGTTCAGCTTCTCCTTGATGTAGTGGTCGGCTCTGAATATCCTCCCGCAGCTCTCGCACTCTATCGCTATGTCGTTGAAGCTTTCCGCATGCCCAGACGCTATGAAAACTTCCTCGATGCCTATGGTGGGCGTATCTATCTCCACGGCTCTCTCGCCTATGACGAAGTGTCTCCGCCAGATGTTCTCGATCTTTCTCCTGAGGTTGTTTCCGAGAGGAGCGTAATCTATGAAACCAGCCATTCCGCCGTATATCTCGAAGGACTGCCAGAGAAATCCCCTTCTGACGAGCATTTCCATCAGCTCGCTCATGGAGGCAGCGTCGCTGGCGGGATAAAAAAGCTTACTTACAATGCGCATCTCCACTGGCAAATGCTGCCCGCGCTCATAGCGACCACGATCGTCTGGGGAGCATCGTTCGTGTTCATAAAGCTGGCTCTCCATTTGGGATCGTTCAATCTGGCTTTCTATCGCTTCCTGATAGCGACGCCCTTCCTTTACCTCGCGTTGAGGGGTAAAATATCAGGCGTACGCCTGCAAGACGTTCCGGGATTGATTCTGCTCGCCCTGACGGGGGTCACCCTGCTCTACGCCGTTCAGTTCGTAGCTCTGAAATACACAACTGCCACAAACGCGTCGATTTTGATAAACACCTCCGCTGTGTTCGTGGCACTGCTTTCGGTTCTCCTCGGCGAGAGGCTTGGAGCTAAAACGATCGCCGGAATGTTCGTAGCCCTGGCTGGAGCCGTTCTGATCGTTTCGAACGGAAAAATCGACGTGCTCAGCTCGGAAACCCTCGTCGGCGACCTGTTGATGACCTTCGACGGGTTCCTCTGGGCTATCTACACGGTAGCCGGCAAGGCTATGCTCGAAAGATACAGCCCGGAAACGCTGACCTTTTACGCTTTTGCGTTCGGAACGATACTCCTCTTTCCTTTCGCCGTAGCTGAGGGGCTTGCGACGAGGTTCGATTTGATCGCGATCGTTTCAATTCTGTTCCTCGCCATCTTCTGCTCGGTCTTCGCCTACGTCGTCTGGTACAGAGCCCTCGAAGTTATGGGGGCTGCGAGGGTTGCCGTCTTCGTTTACCTCATCCCTCTCACCACAGCCCTCGTGGCGCACTTCACCCTCGGTGAGGAGATAACGATCTTCACGACCCTCGGTGGAGCTCTCGTATTGCTGGGTGTCTACCTCGTCGAGTCCTGAAAATGCTCGTATCCCCTCCTCTCCACCCTCTTCAACCTTCCGCCCTTTCTGGCAAAAACTCCTCCTCCCTCCTCGACGTATCCTATCTCTATCCCAACGTCGCTGTCATCGGCTGCGAAGAGGAGCTCGTAATCCCCGCCTCCGTAAAGGAACAGCTCCTCGTCGCCGCCTATCTCCGACAGATCGACGGAGTCGATGTCAACCACGAGCCTCACGTCGCAAGCCATGTTGTGCAGCGAAACAGCCAAGCTGTCACTGACATCCGTTGCGGCGGAAGCGAATTCGGCTATCTTCAGTCCCTCCTCGACGCGCGGCGTTGGTGCGTAAAGCTTCTCGGCGAACGGCAGTTCCTCTCTGCTGTAACCCTCTCTCAGCATCCTCAGGCACAGCTCAGCTTTGCCGGTTATGTCCGTCAGAAATAGCTTCTCCCCCGGCCGGGCTCCACACCTCGTCAGCACCCTCTCCGCGACTCCGACCGCGAAGCCGGCTATGCTAACGTAGCTTCCGAAGTCTATGTCGCCGCCCACTATTTTTACGCCGTACCTCTCAGCGAGCCTCTTCATGCCGAGAATTATCCTCCTCAGCAGCTCGGCGTCCGCGGCTTTCAGACTTATCGAGCTCAGAAAGTAGAGGGGCTTTGCAGCGCTCGCTGCGAGGTCGGAAAGTGTTACGGCGAGAGCCATGTGTCCGTACTCCTCCGCCGTCATGCCGGGCGGAAAGTCGCAGAGCTCGTTTACGGTGTCGCAGCTCAGAACGAGGTAGGAGTCCCCGAACTTAACGAAGGCTGCGTCATGTTTTCCTGCCGGAACTTCGACGTCTTCGCCGCCCAGCAGCTCTTCTACGATCCTAAGCAGATCGAGCTCTCTCATAGGCTGATACCACCCTGCAAGTTGCGTAAAGGCTCGTGAACCTCTCCCCTCCTATGCTCACGAACTCCGCGTCGCCGAAGTCGACTCCGAAGTCACCGTGAGCGAAGGCTCCGACGCAGACCGTGAACTCACCCTTCATAAGCTCTTCGAGCTCGACGGCTTTTCCGTTCTCGTGAAGGACTATCACCTTTCCCTTTAGCAGGTCCTCGAATTTTAGGTCGGTTATCTCAAGCAGGACTTTACCGTCAGCCTCTATCCTCCTCTTCTTGAATAGGTCCTCCATAACGCCGATGAAGCGGTTGTAGTTCCTCGGCAGTCGGACCTCGCTGCTAACCCATATAACGTCTCCACCGACAGTGTGAACATATATTTCGAAGTCCTTCGCGATGGGGGAATCGAGAAATAGAAGCAGGCATCCGTGTATTATGTCCGGTCTTCCCCTCTTCTCCCTGTTCATCAGTCCCTTCATGGCTGCGTGGTGTTTGGAGTCGTCGAGTATTATCTCTGTCGGCTTCTTCCTCCTCCTTCTGGCGTCGGCTACCACCGCAGGATGTCCGGCGATGGCCTTTGGCACGAGTTCGAGCGAAGCCTCGACGAACACGATTCGCGGCACAGCGGAACTCGCGAAACACTTTTTATAACTTCGACGCAAACCTCGCGATGATGAAACATCTCTCAGCTGAGCGGTGATGATGGGTATACGGTCTGACAGCAAAAGCTTTTAAATTTTTGAAGACCAGTAAAACTGCAATGTCGCAAAATTCTCGAATCAAGAAAATCAAGGAGTACCTTTCTAAAAGGAAGTTCGTTCAGAGGAAAAAGATCGGAGTCCTGGTCGACGGACCGAACATGCTCCGGAAAGAGTTCAAGGTGAACCTTCAGGAGATCCGCGAAATTCTCAGCGAGTACGGTGACATAAAGATAGCGAGGGTCTTCCTAAACCAGTACGCAACCGAGAAGCTCGTCGAAGCTATAGAAAATCAGGGCTTCGAACCGATCGTAACTTCTGGAGACGTCGACGTCAGAATGGCTGTCGACGCGATGGAGCTGATATACAACGACTCCATAGACGTGCTGGCTCTGGTAACCCGTGACGCCGACTTCAAAGCCGTGCTCATGAAGGCGAAGGAGATGGGAAAGGAGACGATAATAGTCGGCGCAGAACCGGGTTTTTCGGCTGCTCTCAAGAATTCAGCTGACATGACGATCGTGCTCAACGAATTCGGAGAAGATGAGAAGGAGGAGAGGGAGATAATCGAGGTATGAAAATTTTTCTTTACGAGCACGCGACGTGCGGGGGGGAACTTCCAGATTCCATAGCTGTTGAAGGTCTCGCGATGTTCCTCGCCGCACTCAGGGGTTTCAGGAAGCAAGAGGTCTTAGCGTTCGTCAGGGAGCGGTTCGCGCACCTCGGCTTTCCTGTGGCTGGTCTCGAAAGCTTCGAGAGCTTCGCGGAGAGGAGCGATGCGTTCCTCGTTATTGCTCCGGAAAACGACCTCACACTTCTGAAGCTTACCAGGATCGCGGAGAAGCACTCTTTAAACCTCGGGAGCTCAAGCAGGGCTTTGAGGATTACCTGTGATAAGTGGGAGCTTTACAAGAGGCTAAAAGGAAAGGTGAACGTTCCGAAGACCTCGAAGAAGCCGCTGGATGTGAAATACGTCGTGAAGCCGCGCTGTTCCTGCGGGGGAGAGAATATAAGGCTGGGCGGTGAGGTTTGCGAGGGCTTCGTGGCGCAGGAGTTCGTCGAAGGTTTGCCGCTGAGCGTTTCGCTGATGGTCGGCGAAGACGTCACGCCGCTCAGCGTGAACCTGCAGCTTTTGCGGGGGTTCGAATATGAGGGAGCAGTAGTCCCAGCCGAAATCGACGAGATCGCGAGAACCGAAGTTGTGGAAGAGGCAATCACTGCGGCTGAGGCGATAAAGGGGCTGAACGGCTACGTGGGCGTCGATGTGGTGTATGCGGATCAGCCGTATGTCATAGAGGTGAACGCCCGCGTTACAACGCCTGCGGTGCTGTTCGACTTCTGCTACGGTGCGAACGTCGGGGAACTGATACTCAGAAACGTCTGCGGAGGGGTTGAGCCCCTCACACCCATAGCGCGCTTTACGTTGAAAAAAGACTGTTCCGGGATGATAATCGCGAGGCTGAACTCCTGCTGCCTCTCAGCCGAAAAGTCTCCTTAAGAACCCCTTCTTCTCCTTCTTCTTCTTAGCAACAACCCGCGCAGCCTCGCCGTGCATGGACCTCCTCTTTCTGATCCTTACGACCACAGGTCTTTCGAGCTCCGGACTGACTACAATTGCTGTTCCCGGAGGAAGTCTCTTTATCTCCTCGACCATCTCCGGCGTTATGCCCTCGACACCCCTCCTTATCGCGTTTATGTCGTTGGGGTTCGTGACCCGCAGTATTATCTGGGTGTTGCACTGGCTTATCACGTTTTTATCGACCCTCGCGGGTCTCTGGCTTATTACCATAAGCCCGAGTCCGAACTTCCTCCCCTCGCTGGCGATCGTGCGCAGGATGCCCGTAGAAACCGCTCTGTCGAACCCGCGCTCGGGAATGAAGTTGTGAGCCTCTTCGACGACTATCAGCCCTGGCGGCACCTCGCCCCTCTTCCTCTTCTCGAACAGTGCTCCGCACAGACGGGAGACTATGATGTCCTGAAAAGTCGGCTCCACGCCGCGAAGGTCTATCACGCTCGCCTGTCCTACTTTGAACAGATCTTCGATCCTCGTAGCTTTCTCGCCGAAGAGCCCGGATTCAGCTATCTTCGTCAGTGCTCCGATCAGCGTCCACTTCGCGTTGTGCTTTATCGACTCGACCTCCTCTATTACATCCTCTATCGTATAGTCTTCGAGATTCCTCAGCGCCTGGTAAAGCAACGCCTGAGCGGAGGGGTTTCGAAGTCCTGTGAGCTCTGTGAGCTCCTCCGCACTTAAGTTTCTTCCGTCGAGGATCAGCAGCTCGTCGGCTCTGTCCGCAAACGGCGAAGTCGGCGGTGCGAACACCCTGACCTTGTCGGCGTAACCCTTGGGCTCCACACCGAACTCGCCGTCCCCCTCACCGGGGAACTTCAGCGTATGATACTCGCCGTGCGGGTCAATTATGAGCATCGGAACATCCCTTTCGAGCAGCTCCTCGATTATCACTCCGGCTGTGTAGCTCTTTCCGCTGCCGGTCTTCGCCAGAATGCAGACGTGCTTCTGGACGAGACTGTTTATGTCGAGAGTAACCCTGACTGACGTGTCGCCCAGCAGTCCTATGTACGCGCCGTCTCCCCTGAAGCCGAGGACCTCCGCTATCGTCTTGTCCTCAGCCAGCAGAACGTTCTCTCCAGGGACAAACGGTGTTCTCGGAGTTAGGAGCTTTCCGCCCTCTCTCTTTCCTATCACGACGGCTTTGGCTATGTGGACACTCGAATCGCTGACGTACTCCACCGCACTCTTCGGCGGGTTCGAAGTCGCCACGATATCGGCGACGTAGGCTACGACCCACCCGACACCGTCGTTCCATACCTTTACGTAGTCCCCTTTCCTGACCCTCCTGGTGTCGAAGACAACGAACTCGAACTCGTAAGTCGTGGCGTCGCCTATGATCTTCCCGACCACACCTTTCATTGCATCCCCCTCGCAGCCAAAAGTTTAAACGTTTGCCCACCTCAGGAGATAATACCTCTCCTTCCTGTCCGCCGCATCGAAGTAGTCGAGAACCTCGAACCCCTCGAAGTTAGCCTCGCTTCCCAGCTTGTGAACGAAGAGAATTTTACCCCCTCTTTTCAGCTTCGGAAGGAAACGCATGAGAGCTTTCATCGACGAGTCGAAGTCGAGCGTGAGGTCATCAAGAATCACGTCGAGCTCGGGTAGGAGAGAGACATCGAATGTGAACGCGTCGGCTATGAACACCTTCACGTTACTTCTTGCGGACTCAATACTCCTCAGAATGCCTTCAAACTCCCTGCTGTACTCTATCCCGTAGACGAACTTCGCTCTCTCGCTCGCGTATAGCAGAAATCCTCCGGCGGAGCTTCCCAGGTCCAGAACTACTTCCTTTCCGCTGAAGAGCCTGAAGCGCTCGTCCACCTCTTTGAGTTTCCAGTAACCGCGAGGCACATCCTTAGCCAGCACCTCTATCTTTGCGCCGTCCGGAACTTCAGCCGACGGCTTCGTGACGACCTTCCCGTTTACGAGCACGAGTCCGCGCTTTATGCACTCTTTAGCCCTACTTCGGGACGAGAAGTAGCCGAGTTTCACGAGCGCGACGTCGAGTCTCATCTCTTCAGCTTCTTCGCCACGATCTCTGCAACCTCCATAGGTGTCTTCGCAACCTCAGCCCCGGCGCTTCGAAGGGCGGAAATTTTCGCTTCAGCCGTACCGAGTCTACCCTCTATTATCGCGCCCGCGTGTCCCATCCGCTTCCCGGGCGGAGCTGTCAGACCGGCTATGTAACCGACTACGGGCTTCGAGAAATCCTTTTTTATGTACTCCGCTGCGATTTCTTCGTCCCTCCCACCTATCTCTCCTATGAGCACTACGAGCTCGGTCTCGTCGTCTCTCTCGAACATTTCGAGAACGTCCACGAAGCTCAGCCCTGGAACGGGGTCGCCGCCTATGCCGACAACCGTCGACTGTCCTATGCCGAGGCGAGTGAGGTTGTAGGCTATTTGGTAGGTGAGCGTCCCGCTCCTCGAAACCACACCGACGCTCCCCTCGCTGAAAACGTGCGTCGGCATTATTCCGACGTGCGACTTTCCGGGACTTATGACGCCGGGGCAGTTAGGACCGACGAGTACGGCGTTGCTTTCCCTGGCTTTCCAGAAGATCTTTAGCTCGTCGTGAACCGGTATGCCTTCAGTTATGCAAACGACAACCTTCACGCCAGCGTCAAAGGCTTCCATCACAGCATCCGCTGCGAAGTGGGCGGGGACGAAGACTACGCTCGTGTTCGCACCCGTCGCCTCAACGGCTTCACTCACGGTGTCGAAGACCGGGACACCGAGAACTTCACTCCCACCCTTGCCGGGAGTAACTCCGGCGACGACCTTCGTCCCATACCTCAGCATGCGCTCCGTGTGAAACGTTCCCTGCCTCCCGGTTATCCCCTGAACGACGACCCTCGTGTTCTCGTCAACTATTACAGCCATCTCTCTCACCCCGCGAGCTCGACAACCTTTTTCGCACCCTCCTCCATTTCGGACACCACTATCAGATTGAGATTGCTTTCGGCGAGTATTCTCCTCCCTTCCTCCTCGTTAGTTCCCGCAAGTCTGACGACGATAGGTATGTCTACACGTCTCTTGCCCAGAACTCTGACTATTCCCCTCGCAACCTCGTCGCACCTCGTTATACCTCCGAAGATGTTGATGTATATCGCTCTAACACCGCTCTTCAGTAGTATTTCAAGGGCTTTGGCGATAGCCTCTTCGCTCGCTCCCCCGCCGACGTCGAGGAAGTTCGCAGGCTTGCCGCCCATGAGCTTTATGAGGTCCATCGTAGCCATAGCCATTCCCGCTCCGTTCGCCATTATCCCTATGTCTCCCTCCAGCTGCACGTAGTTGAGTCCAGCCCTGGCGGCTTCCCTTTCGAGCTCGTTCTCCTCGGTAAGCTCTCTAAGCTCTTCGAGCTCCGGATGCCTGAAAAGCGCGTTATCGTCTACATTCAGGCGGGCGTCGGCTGCTACCAGACCATCGGGCGTGAGGGCGAGGGGGTTTATTTCCGTCAGCTCTGCATCGAATTCGACCATTATGCGGTAGAGCTTCTTCACGATGTCTCCGACCTCTCTCCAGAGCTCTCTCTCCACTCCGCTTTTCCTGAGCAGATCCCTGACGTGGTAGTCCCAGAGCCCCCACTTAGGGTTTACGATGAGAGTCGCGATCTTCTCCGGATGCTCAGCAGCTATTTCTTCGATGTCCATACCCCCGACGGAGCTGAGGATGGCAGCTATCCCCCTCGAAGCCCTGTCTATCGTGAAACCGACGTACATCTCCCTCTCTATTTCGAGCTGCTCTTCTACGAGCACTTTCTCGACGATGTGTCCCTTTATTCTGCTTCCCAGCAGCTCCTCAGCGATCTTTGCAGCCTCTTCAGCGCTGCTCGCCTTCTTCACACCACCGGCTTTTCCCCTTCCGCCTACAAGTACCTGAGCCTTTACGACTACTCTTCCTCCGAGCTCCTCAGCGATCTTTGCAGCCTCTTCAGCGCTGCTCGCAACGCTGCCGCGCGGAACCCTTATTCCGTATCTGGCGAAGACTTCTTTCGCCTGGTACTCGTGCATTCGCATGTCGGCATTATGCAGCGTAAGTTAATAAATTTCTTTTTAAGTTTCGACGATTTTTTTGAGCTCGTTCATCTTCTCCAGTGTCAGCCTCTCCAGCGTCATCGCAGCCTCCAAAACTTCGTTCAAGCCTATCCTCTCAAAGTCCTCCTTCCAATCGGGATGGGACGCTATGAAGTCCTGAAGGTAGTAGATTATGTTTCTAACGTCTGCAAAAACGTCGTTGAGAACACCGAGAACCAAAATCGCTCTGGACTTTTCATCGAACATTCAACCACCAAAAAATTAGAGGCTGTCGATGACTTCCTGCAGCATCGAGTAGTAGAGCTCTTTATCCTTCATCAGATTCGTGAAGCTGAACTTCGCGTGGGGCTGGTAGAACTCCTCTATCGCCACCGTGGTTATGTTGGAGAAGTGTTTGAGGGCTGAGAGAATCCTTGAGAGATAGTAAGGTGTGAAGCCTAAGAATGCTACGACGTCGTAGCTACCTTTGCCGTCGAACCCCTGGAACTCGCTGTCGAGCAGAAACTGCGTTACTTGGTGCAGAGTAAAGGTCTTCGCTACCGGCTTTATCCCTCTCTCCATCAGGGGTTTACTCGAACCAGCCGTGGCGACGATCGGTATGCCCTTTTCGGCGAACTTCACGGCGAACTCGACGAGCTTCTCATCCTTGAGCAGCATCCCTCCCGTTACGAGTAGAGGTCTTTTTGCCTTCTTTATCAAGTTCGCGACGACCTTTGGCTTCACAGCCGTAGCTTCCCTGCTCAGCTGTACGTCGGCTATGTCGAAGCGCTTTGCTGCCGGATACTTCTCCTCCTTAGCCACCGGCACGCTATCACCTCGGAGCCTTCTCACCGGCGTACTTCTCGTAGACCTCCTCCACGAGCGTCGGATTGAATCCCGCGTCGTACTTTCTGATCGGACCTTCCAGTATCTTCTTCTTTTCCCAGTCTATCTTCCAGCCGTGTTCCTCTTCGAGCACCTTGAGCAATTCCTCCTTCATCTTGAGAGGCAGATCGGCTTCGCTCCTGACGTAGATGTGCCAGTCGTCTGGTAAACCGCCGAAGTACTTCTGGTGGAGCTCGATGTAGTGTGTGAGCTTTATCTGCCTCCCTTGGGCAGTGTCGTTCGGTCTTATGCAGAGGCGCGCGAGCTGCACGATCGCCTCCTCTTTAGTTTCGACCGCAACTAGCAGCGAGTCTGGAGCGGGCTCGATGGATACCTTTTGCCTCGTCTTAATGTCGTAGACCCACCACTTCTCCTTCCTCCAGAACTTACCGATGTATGCTCTGCGGTACTTCGTGCCGTGAGGTCCGACGACAACCGGTACGCCGAGTCTGTTGAAGCCTGTTGCAATAGAAGCGGCTTTGTGGCTGTAGGGTCCCCAGCTGAACCCGACGGCACCGACTCTGTTCAGAACGTAGTCGGCGATCTCGGCGAAGTTTCCGCGAAGTGGGCGCATCGCAAAGATGTTGGCGATCTTTATCGCAGCTCCTGCAATGTGGGAGTTACTCACGCAGCTTCCGACGTTAACCAACCCGCCCGCGTCGAAAACTCCGGGGTACTTTTCGTAGAGCGTCTTGCCTTCCTCGTCCTTTATCATCCCTATGTCCATCGCGTGGCAGCCAGATGTCACCACGATGTAGCGGCGCTTCAGGAACTCCTCAAGTATCTCGACGATACTCTTCATCTCGTCTGGGAAGTTTATGCAGCCAACGGCTGCAATAACTCCCGGAATCTGTCCGAAGACTATCGGCTGACCGACCTTCCTGATCTCGGTGTCTTGAATTGGTCCCCTTCCTACGCGGGTCTTGCCGCTCTTGTTGTACAGCTTGTCGAAGTTTGCGCGCATTATGACGTTCACTATTCTGATGCCCTTCGGACAGCTCTGCTCGCACTTGCCGCATGCTATGCACTGCTCCTCTAGCATGGCTAGCTTACTGATATCGCCGGTCTTCTGCGCGTGAGCCATTCCCTGATCTATCCGCAGGCTGTGCGGACACGTGAAGACACAGTTCATGCACTGCGTGCACTTTTTGATCTCCTTCCAGAATTCCTCGTCGCTGGCAAAGAACTTGTACTTGCGGTCGCCGTACTTCTTGAACACGGCTTCCGCAACGAGCGGAGCCACCTGTCCGACCTTCTCCGGCACGGGTAGGAAGACTCCAGGCAGCTTTCCGCTCACCAGTGCGTCCACGATCTTTTCCACGCTCCAGTCACTCGCGTCCGGCAGACCTCTCGCTGCGGCGTCGCTCGTGGCTATCAGAGGTATCCCCATCTTCCTGCAGACTTCGAGTAGGTCAGCCCTTATGCACTGCTCGTCGCTGACAACGACGTCTGGCAGACCAGCCCTTATTACGCGGAGCTGGTAGCTTATGGGTCCGAATATCTTCGCCTTGGCGTTGTACCTCGTCATGTCATGGGCTGTGCAGCACAGACCAGCGATCTCGAAGTCGTCGAGTCTTCCCTGCTCTTCGAGGTAGTCGACGATCGGGCGGGAGTACATGACGTTGTGTCCGACTACGACTATCACCGGCTTGTTCTTGTCTATTATTCCGAAGCCCGTGTCGACGAGAGGTGTATTGGGCTCGGCTTTCGGAAGGTTGTAAGCGACTATCTGCGCTATGTCTGCAACCTCCATTCCGACGTGATCGGCTAAGCTGACGTGCATGGCTTTGCTCTCGTAGTCGAGGTAGCTCTCCTCATTCCCTATGTGCACCGCATGCAAGACTTTAACGATCTCCCTTTCGACCCAGTCGAGAGCCTCTCTAAGGTCACCGAGAGTTCTCGGTTTTATTCCCACCACCGTCCTGATCAGCGGTGCTTCCACATTGACATCTCCACCGAGGTCGATCGGCAGGTCTTCGCCGTACTCCTCGATCAGGTGCTCTACGAGATGCCTTGCGTGTGCGGTGTGTGCAGCTGCACCTATGCAGCACGCTAGAGCGACGAGTCTGGCTTTAGCGGTCTTGAGGTCTATTCCGCACGCTCCTCGCTTGTTCATAGACAGGTCGCAGGGTCCCATCGTGCAGAGGTTGCAGAAGTCCTGCATCGGGGCGTAGAAGGGTTCGTATCTCTCCAGCAGCTTGAGGTCCCACTTTCTAAGCTCAATTATTCCCGGTTTCGGCGTCGGACCGGCAGGCTCCCACTCTTCCTCTTCCTCTACGACCTTGCCAATCCTTATGCTTACGTTCTTGAGTTCGTCGACGAACAAGCCTTTGCCTATTTCAAACATACTACCACCTACTCTATCCTCTCGAACTGGTCCTTGCTAGCTCCGCAGACCGGACAGACCCAGTCGTCCGGCAGGTCCTCCCACTTAGTTCCGGGAGCGATGTCGTTGTCCGGGTCGCCCTCGGCTTCGTCGTACACGTATCCGCAAACCTGGCACTGATACTTCGCCAAACCAATCACCCCCCGTAGGCTAAATCCACACCGTCTTCGGTAAGGTGCAACTTTCCGTCCTTCTCCACAACAAAACCCTCCGCGATCAGCCAGTCGAGGTTGAACTTAAACTCGAAATCCGACAAATCCTGCAACTTTTTCCTGAGCTCTTCTCTCGTTATTCCCCCTTCACCGATCTTTTCTGCTATCCTTTTCCTTATGGGGTTCATAGCTGCTTTAAAAAGCCTCTCGTGCTGCTCTCTATCCCTTACCATGCTAAAAGTTTGTTGAACATATATAAACCCTTTTGTTCGAAAGTCGAATCAACAGTCGTAGTGTCTCCTCACTCTCTTTACACCGTCGATCTTCAGAACTTCCTCCGATTCGGCTTCGACTATCAGGTCGTAGTCGTAGTAAACTTCGTAAACGGCTTTGCAGACCTCTTTGAGCTTAGAGATTACCTCCCTACGCTTCGAGGCGTCCACCCAGACCTCGAAGTACATGGCGTGCCGGAGGTTACGAGGTTTTAAAAGTTAAGCGCCGAACTTTTCGGTGAGGTTCGTTAGGTCGAGGGCTATCCGTAGGAGGTCGACGCCCCTTATTCTGCAGAGACCTCCTTTGTAGGCTTCGAACTCCGAGAACACGCGAACCTCGTCTCTTCTTACACCCTCGTACTTTATCGCCACCGGTACAGGATCAGCTGTGTGCTCTCTGACGCTAACCGGTGTGGAGTGGTCGGAGGTTACGATCACGCAGGCGTCGAGGTCGAGGAGCTTCGCGAGTTCGGCGTCGAGTCTCTCTATAAATTCAACCTTGCCGGAAAAGTCCCCGTCGTGTCCGAGTTCGTCAGCCGCTTTGAAGTGTAGAAGGACGACATCGCTCCTCTTCATCTCCTTCAGTGCAGCGTCGACCTTCGCCGCTACATTCGTGTTCCTGTTGCCGGTTGCGCCCTCCGGAGTTACAACTCTTCCCCCCACTATCGCTCCGACTCCCTTTATCAGAGCCGTTGCGGAAACAACGGAAAGCTTCAGTCCGTATCTGTCATTGAAGCTCTCCACGTGCGGTGTCGAGCCAGCTCCCCTCAGCAGAATCGCGTTAGCTTTCGGTAAACCCCTCGCAACCCTCTCAGCGTTCAGCGGGTGTTTTTCGAGAACCTCGTGGACCTTCCGCATGAACTCGTTCACTATCTCAGCTGTCCTGCTTGCGTCTTCGCTGAGAGGCTTGCACATCTTTACTTTCTCACCGATCCTCTTCGGATCGGTGTCGGTAACGTTAGCCGATAGCCCCTCCCCTCTGAATACGACAGCTGCTCGGTGCCCAGTTCCGCGCTCTATGAAAAACTCGACAGGAAGTTCAACTTCTCTCCTTATCGCCTCGATAAGCTGTGATGTGTCCTGAATTCTCCCAGCCCTCCTGTCCACGACCACCTTGTCGAAGATGTCGCCCTCTCCCTCGACGGTTGCGAAGTTCGCTCTGAAAGCGACATCGCCTGGTTTGACCTCTATTCCAACACCGGCAGCCTCTATCGGTCCCCTACCGCCGTAGTATTTGTGCGGGTCATAACCGAGAAGCGCGAGATGGCTCGTGTCACTTCCCGGTCTGATTCCCGGCGCTATAGGGTCCATGATCCCGTTGATTCCGAGGTCGGCTATGGAATCCAAGTTTTCTTTTTTCGCCACGCTGAGTGGGGTCCTGCCGTTAATGGGTCTGTCGGGCATACCGTCAACTACCACGATCAGAATCAACGTCGATCACCAAAAAAGAGAAGTTGAGGGGGTTTTATTCTTTACGGGCGAGAACGATTTCGATAGCCGATACGTTTACGGTTCCCTGCTCGCTCTCGATCTTCTCGGTCGATATCTTTATGTCCTTGACGTCGACCTCTGGTAGGAAGCGCTTCCTTACGATCTCTGCCACGTCGACCGCTCTGCTTATAGCCTTCCCCCTCGCCTTTATGGCGACCTCCTTAGCTCCGCTGTTGAACTGCGTCAAAACGGCTAAAACGTAGTTCATTACGGGCTTGTTTCCAACAAACACAGCATTCTCTGCCATTTTCTCGACCTCCTTTGATTTTTTGCCGCCGACACTGCCTAGCTTTATTAAACTTTCGGAAGTTGAGGTAAGAGTCTGTCCACTCAACACAAACACCGCCTCAGCTGATTGTAGTAGAGAACGGCTTGCAGTGATAGAGGAAAATCCTGATCCTCTGCTTGAGCGAAGAAAACACCGATTCAATTAAACTACGCTTTCTGAATAACCAGGGAGCTTTATCAACGATGAATTTCGGCTTGTTCTCGCAGTAATTAAGAACTTCTCTGATGA
>JBEVCD010000030.1:0-7372 GCA_040514265.1 Archaeoglobaceae archaeon
CCGTATTTTTTCCTGATTTCTTCTTTATGTTCTGCAAGTATTTTCCTTATCTCTTCAAGGCTCTTCATCTTCTTCCTCCACCGATGGGATTTGGGTGAGGTGGGAGATTGTTGTTATAGATTGTTTAAGCATACTTTTAAAAGTTCCTTGACCAACATCTTGAAGTAAATTCAACTCAAAATAATCCCACAGCATGGGCAACGCCTGCTTTGCAAAAGTGTTTGCTGGATTTTCTACATGGTTAAACCATCTAACAAGAGTAGATGAAAAATCAATAGATCTGCTTAAAGTCAACCCCCAAATAAGTCACCACAGCCTTCGCATACTCCTCCTCATAACCTTCCTCAATCATCTTTTGGTAAGCCATTCTAACTTTTTCTGTAAACGTTATCAAGGCAAGCTTCTGGCGGGAGTTGAAGAGGTCGCCCCATTTAAGCGTACCGTATCTTTGTACACGAAAACCAAGAGTTTCCTTCGGTGGTAATTCTTCATCCGGCACAGGATCGATTCCCCACTCCTCCATCAACTTCTCCCTTTTTCTCTTCCAAATACTTTTCAGCCTCTCTATAAGCTTCTAAATCCCTTTCGGTTGCAATTCTGTATATCTTACACTCTCCTCTGCCTCTGCTTAAAACCACAGCCACCATTCTTTGTCCAGCTTTCCCTTGCTGGAAAAGCCTTCTCGTTGTATTTGCATCAACAGTTGAACCGCAAACCAAGCATGTAGCTATAGCCCCTTTAACAGTCCCCTTTGAAGGGTCAAAATCAGAAGGCATCTTCTCATAACCATCCCCCACAATCTTAAACCTCACCTCTTTTCCATCAACGTAAGGGTAAAGAGCAACCTTCTTGTTGCTCTTCTTTGCAAGCCAGAACTGCCTCATCAAAGGAATTTCAGCATTACAAGCTGGATTCTGGCATGGAATTGTTCTCGCCCATATGTAACCAACTGGAACAATCTCCTCTCTACTTTTTCCAAATAAACCCTCTCTTTCAATAACATCTTTTGGATAAAATCTTCCTATCTCCTTCTTAGCTTTTTCAAGCACCCATTCTCCCATTTCTTAACATCTTCAACAAGCCTTTTTCCATATTTTTGTGGATACTCCAAAGTGCATTTCAAAATCAGAACGGCAACGGGATTGTATTCTAAAGCATGAGCTTCACAACCGAGCGCCACCTGAACGCCTCCCGATGAATCCGAGGGGGAATTAACTTTCCGAAATCGGAGGCGTAAAAAGCTTAGAGAAACATCTTCGCGATCCTCAGAGACTTCTCTATGTGCCGCTTGGCATCTCCCTCGACGACATCCTCGTGTCCGGGGTACAGGTTCTCGACGTCGAGCTTGGCGAGCATTTCGAGAGACCTTATCAGCTCTCTAGCACTCCCGCCGGGCAGATCGACTCTGCCGAAGCTACCGTGAGCGAAGACCGTGTCGCCGCTGAACAACCACTTCTTGCGGGGTTCGTAGAGACATATGCTGCCCGGCGAGTGTCCGGGTGTGTGTATGACTTCGAGTCTGATCTCCCCGAGCTCGAAGACCTCGCCACCTTTAAGCATGATGTCCGGTTCGAACGGCTTGAACTTCACACCGAAAAAAGTTGAGGCGAAGTTCTGGGCTTTTAAAAGTGAGTACTCGGCTTCGTGGATTGCGATCTTCGCGATCTCCTTGAAGAATCCAGCCGCCGCCGCGTGATCGTAGTGGGAGTGCGTGAGTATGACGTAATCGAGCCTCTTCGGATCAACATAACGCCGCAGAGCGTTGAGTATGAACTCCGCGTCGCCGCCGACATCTATCAGTGCAACTTTCTCGTCGATGAGCAGGTAGCAGTTCGCAGCTAATGGCGGAGCGACGATTCGCACAAGCCTCATACGAGCTCCATGTCTTCTATCTCGACGCTCCCGACGCCCTCGATCTTTTTGATCTCGTCTACAAAGACGTCACTCACGTTAGCCTCGTCCGGCATAACGGCGAGAACGAGCAGAGCTTTTAGCCCGAAGGCTACCGGCTGGATCTTCCAGTCTCTGACTTCGACTCCCTCGATCTGGATGTCTTTGATCCTCTCAATCACCTCTTCGAGGTTCACGTTCACGTCTTCGGGCATTACCTTCAGCTTAACCATCACCCGTGCCATACCACCACCTCAAGGTCCCACGAAACCGCAGCTGGGGCACGTATAGGGGTTAGCTAGCCTTCTGCACTTCTTGCAGCGGTAGATCGTTTCCCCGCACTCCGGACAGGGCAACGCTACGTAGTTAGCGCCCACGAGGACACTTCCGCAGCTAATGCATGTTTTGATCTCCATCAGCATCACCTCCCGACGATCAGCGTTCCCCTTGCCCTCCCCCGCAATATATAACTTTTCAAACCCTCGACGTCCGTGACGAAGAAGTCGATCCCGTGGTTTCTCAAAAGTTTCGGCAGGTATTCGTCGACGACGTCGTTCGCTGGCAGTTTCGAAGCCTCGACGACTTCCAGGAGTTTGCCGTTAACAAATATTCCTCCAGCAGCCGTGACCTTGATCACGAGATTCTCTCCGAGCTTGTGAGCCATCCAGGCGGCGATGCTGTCGGAAGTTACGCTCCAGGAGTGCGGCAGCTCGTCGTACTTTTTAAGCAGTCTGTAGGGCAGGATTACGCACACACCTTTGTATTCGAAGTCAAAATCTTCCGGCTCTATGAGCTCGGCGCCGAAGTCCGATATCAGGTAGCCGTACTGGTTCATCGCGAGCACAGCCATCCAGTGGGCTGCATCCTCGCTGAGGGAAAAGGAGGAGTAAACTTCGCGAACGAGGTCGGCGAACCTCCAACCTCCCGGGACTATCAAAGCCCTACGACCCGCCAGAGCTTCCAGTACCTCGCTCAACTTGTCGAAGACGCTCCCGCCGACCTTCAAAATCATTTCAGCTTTTCCTTCACGCTCCTGACCTTGTCCTCCATCGCCCCGCTCTTAGTGTCGACTTTTACGACGTAGTAGTTTCTCTCGGAGCCGAGCTCCCTGAGCTTGGATTCGATTCGCTCTAGCAGTTTTCCGAGTTCTTCGAAACTTTCGAGCTCCAAAACTGTTCCCATCGGGTTCAGCTCGTACTTCAAGGAAGCAACCTCTAGTTCTTTCAGGACTTCTGCAACGAAGGAACTTAGAGATCTGTAGCCGAGCGGAACTACTGAGATTTCGACTATCATGCACCCCTCTTGATGAACTCTATCACATTGCTCCTGGCTCTCCTCTCCTCTCTGGCGATGGCCGCCTTCTCTCTCTTAACTTCTCTAACATCTTCTACCTCGAAGCTTCCGACGAACTCCTTGTGCTTTATGCCGGTCATTATGGCAACAACTCTGACATAGTTCTCGAACTCGTCTTCAACCCTCACACCCCATATGACGTTCGCGTTCGGCGAGATTTCGAAGGTCAGGTTGCTCACGATCTCCTCAGCCTCTTTTATCGTAAGATCGTTGCCTCCGGAAACGTGCACGAGCGCTCCGGTTGCCCCTCTGTAGTCGACGTCCAGCAGCGGGTGGGAGAGGCAGTCCCTAACGACGGCTTGAGCCTTCTCCTGCGCCTTAGCCTCTCCGACGAGCATGACCGACACACCTCCATGCCCCATGACGGCTTTAACGTCCGCAAAGTCGATGTTGACGAGCGATGGCTTCGTTATTGTGTCGGTCAAGCCTCTTATCGTTTCCGCGATGAGCTGATCCATTACGCTGAAGGCGGCGTTTATCGGGAGGTTCGGGTAGTATTCGAGGAGCTTGTTGTTGTCGAGCAGTATCACCGTATCGCATACGTCTTTCAGCTCGTTGAGCCCTGCCAGAGCTTTCTCTATCCTCGCCCTTTCCACCTTAAACGGCATCTGGGCGAAGGAGATCGTTATCGCTCCCTGCTTCTTCGCTATGTCTGCGATGACAGGCGCAGCGCCGGTGCCGGTTCCACCACCGAGACCGACGCAGACGAAAACCATGTCCGCGTCACTTAGGAGCTCTTCGAGTACGTTTCTTGCGAGTTCTGCGGCTTTTCTTCCGATTTCAGGATATCCGCCAGCTCCCAACCCCCTCGTTATGCTCCTGCCTATGAGTACCCTTTTGTCAGCTTTCGTTCTTAGCAGGTGCTGCTTGTCCGTGTTCACGGCTATCGTCGTCGCGCCGTCGATTCCGATCGTAGAAAGTCTGTTTATCGTGTTGTTCCCGCTTCCGCCAACCCCCACGACTACTATCTTGGGGTTTTCGAAGTCCTTCTCTTCCTCCTCCAGCTGCCTCTTCCTCTCCTGCTCCAAATACATCTGGGCTTTACTAATGATGCTTTTCATACCAAACCCTCCTACATCATCTCGCGGAGGCGGGCATACTCGGCTATCTTCTCCTTCTTCCTCTCTATAAACTCGTTTATGGCAGCCCTGATAGCTTCGCTGACCGAAGTGTACTCTCCGTTCTCTACGAGTAACTCCAGAGCTTCGTACTGTCTCTCCGTAAGGCGTATGCTGATTTTTCTGGTAGGGGGCATTCTTCCACCCGAAACGCTGCCCGCCACCCGGAGGACAGGCGGAGCGCATCGACCTCCGTCCGTCCTCCTATGTCCGCCTTTTGGGTGTCAATTGTCGGACATTATATTATTTAAGGGTTTCGTTTTTGTTGATGATAGACTATTGAAAATAGATCGTCCCGAATATATGATCTGCTCATTATTATTTTAAAGATAGTCTGCCAGGGCGAGCGAGAGGGCTAAAATTGCGATCGAGTAGAGGGCGAGAAATTCGAGAGCAGCCGGATTCGAGTTCATCAGTAGATCGAGCGAGGAGGAAAGAACTGGATAGAGGATCGGAAACATAAGAACGGGAAGCAGCAACTCCCTAGCCCTCGAACTCGAAACGAGCGGTGTAAGGGCTGATATCGCGATGGCTACTGATACGTTTACGGCTTCAAAGTAGGCAAAAAGCTCCGCGAAGTTTGCGGCTACGTCGAAGAGCGCGTAAGATACGGGAAAAAGGATTACGAGTATCGCGGAGCTCACGAAGATGTTGAAAATTACCTTTGCAAGCAGTATTTCCGCAGCGCTCAGCGGCGAAGCTTTGAGCCCTTCCATCGTTCCCGTATCTACCTCCCTGAGGTAGGACGCTGATAGTCCGAGGATGTTCGTAAAGACCAAGATCAGAATCATCGACGGGACGAATTCCGCCTCGGCGGCGCTGAAGAGGAAGGCAGCCGTGATGGCGAATAGTAACGAGAAGCTGAAGATCGACTTCGTTCTGAACTCAGCTAAGATATCCTTTTTTACGAGCTCAAAGAGTCTCGACGGCATCTTCGTAGCTGTTACCGTCGTAAACGAGTCTCCCATCTCTCAGAACGAGGAAGCGATCGAAGTCTCTGACTTCGCTGACCTCGTGCGTTACGTAGATGAGGAATCCCTCGAAGTCCTTGATGAGCTCGAAGATCCTCTTTTTACCCCCCGCATCCAAGCCGGAGACCTCATCGATTATAAGCACCTCCGGCTTGTGCATGAGGGCTCTGGCTATCGAAACTCTCCTCAACCAACCGGCGGAGAGGTTTGCGACCCTTTCGTTGAGCCTTCTTTCGAGTCCGAGGAATTTCAGCAGATCCTCATCGACCTCGCAGCCGTAGAGCTTTGAGAAGAACTTCACGTTCTCGATCGTCGTTAGCTCGGGGTAGAGCATGGGGTTGTGCGTGACTATTCCTATCTTCCTCCTAACCTCGCCGCTCTTTGCCGGGTCTTCCCCCAGAACTCTAACCCTTCCGGAGCTCGGCTTAAGAATTCCAGCTATTATCTTCGCCAGAGTGGACTTCCCAGCTCCGTTGTGTCCGAGGAGGGCGACCTTTTCTCTCCCGAGCTCGAAGCTGACTCCTCTCAGCGCAAAATTTCTGCCAAACCGTCTGCTAACGTTCTCGGCGACGATCAATCGAGGACACCCTTGACGCTTCTATAGTCTCCTCCAACTTTCTCCGTAGCCTTTCTGAAGGCTAACGCGAAAGCTTTCACGGCGGCTTCCATCTTGTGGTGCGGGTTTCTCCCCCTGACTTCCAGAAACAGGTTTATTCCGGATCTTCTGCAGAGGGTGTCAAGGAAGTGCAGGAAGTCTTGCTCGGAAATCTCACCGTCGCCGAACGAGCCCTCGAAGCTCAGATAGCCTCTCCCGCTGAAGTCGACTCCGCAAATCGCTACCGCGTCGTCCATAGGAACTATCGCGTCGCCGAACCTCCTGATACCCCTCTTGTCGATCTTGGACAGTTCCTCGCCCAGGCAGATCGCAACGTCTTCTATCACATGGTGCTCAAGGTCTCCTCTGGCTTTAACCGAAATTTCCAGCCCGGAGAACTTCGCGAATGTCAGAAGAAGGTGATCGAGGAACCGTATGCCCGTTTCGATCTCCGTCTTCGATCCCAAGGTGACGACGACGTCGGTCTCTTCAGTCTTCCTCCTCATGCTCGACCTTCAGAGCTTCCTCGAATTTAAGCTTTCCAGTGTATAGAGCCGAGCCGACGACGACGCCGGCGAAACCCATCCGTTTCGCAAGTCGTATATCTTCGACGCTCGAAAAACCGCCGGCAGCTACGATCGGCTTTTTTATTTCAGCTATCTCCTCCAGCCTTCGCCTGTCGACGCCAGACACCAGCCCCTCGACGTCGATGTTTGTATACAGAAAGCTGACTTCGAGGTCGGCGTAGAGCTGCGCCAGCTCCTTCGGCGTAAGACTTTTGAGCTCTCTCCAGCCTCTTACAGCTATCCTTCCGCCCCTGCTGTCGAGTGCTATCATGACAGCGTTCGGATACTCGGCTGCGAACCTTCTAACTTCCTCGACCCCCTCTACTGCCAGGGTTCCGAGTATCACTCTATCCGCGTATTTGAGCACCCTCTCCGCAGTTTTGAAATCTCTTATCCCTCCGCCGACCTGCAGCTCCACTCCAAGCTTTGAGATCTTCCTGATCACTTCCTCGTGTCTCAGTCTACCTTCGAAGCTACCGTCGAGGTCGACGACGTGCAGAACTTTCGCACCCTTCTCCACCCACAACTCCGCTATCCTCAGCGGATCGCTGGCTTCGAAGGTTACGGCTTCTCTTTTTCCTCGGACGAGTCTTACGACCTTTCCGCCCATCAGGTCCACGGCTGGAATTACCCTAAACCCTTTTAGCGGCTTCCTCAAGCAGCTCCTCCCCCTCTTTGAACTTATCGGCGGCTTTCCTCAGGAGTTCCGCAACCTCGGGTTTTTCCGCCTCGATCCTCTCAGCCCATTCCAGATACCTTGCGACGTGCTCTCTGTTGTGCTCGATCCAGTGCTCGATGAGCGACTTCAGTTTCTCCATGCTACGCATTTTACGCCACATCAAAAAAACTTGTCCGGGACCTGTCCACTTAACACAAACA
>JBEVCD010000031.1:0-7305 GCA_040514265.1 Archaeoglobaceae archaeon
TGAACAGCGCTACAGCCTCGGCTCTCGTCGGACCCTCACCGACGTCTATCTTCGCGACATATACCCCCTCCGGGACGTCGCTGATCTTAACCCACCAGCTGTCCTTACCGCATGCATCCTTGACGGTGTAGTACTGTCCACCACTTGCAATGCACAGCATGCCAAAGCCTGTTTCGTTAAGGAACATACCTGATCCCGTCACGAAGACGCTCACGACGCTCACGGGCACATTGGTCGACATCGATGCCTTAACTTTGATGTAGTCACCGATAGCGACAGTTCCCCTGTCGACGCTTATGCTAACCGTTGGCTTCCCAGCTACTGCCGGCTCAACGACGAAAGCTGCCTCATCCCAGAACTGCGAAGGATCGGATGCATTGACGAAGACGAGCACGTAAACTCCCGGTTCTGTGAATGATAACTCGTAAACCTTGTTGCCCGCATCCTCAGGCAGCGTGTCGTAGAATTCTGCCTTGTCAAGGACATCCGCGACAGAGGTGATACCAGTACTGTCTCTTATCTCTTTGTATTTAGTCCATGGAACTACTGCAAAGTACCTCGTAACACCTTCCATCTTACTCCATACGACCTCTATCTTGATCGTCTCTCCAGCGTTTACCTTGTAATCCTCATCTTCTGGATCGTATGCCTTCACTCTCGAAATTCCCAAGTCCAAGTAGCTGTGAGCCTCCGAAGACTTCAGGTATGCGTAGTAACATCCAGTTGTGTTGGGCAGCCAATCAGTGCTGTTGCCAAAGGTTAGGTTGCAGATGACCCCAGGAGCGGTTAGGGTGTAAACGTCACTGACAGTGACCTCGTAGCTAGTATTGTTCGCCGGTATTGTTATTGCTTGTGGTAATTGAGTATTTACCCAGCCAGTGCTGCTGAGGTACCAGAGATACAAGTCGTCTGCGGTGAGATCAGCTGTTAGGTTCGTGTTGTTGAACCATAACGTTGCGCTGATATCTAGCTGATCTATTCCAACGGCTGGCGGTGAAGGAGACGCTGTGTAGCTGAACAGAGTCAAATTGGTCGGATCTGTTGTATTTACGCTTACTTCCGCAGCCATCACTGGAGTCGCTGCAAGCACTAAAAGCAATGCCGCCACTATTCCGATTACTCCTACTCTATTCATACTTCTCTACCTCCTCCCACTCTCGCCTGCATTCTACTATTTAACACCTCCGATTTGCGGCGGCGATCGACTACAGCGTCAGCTACCCCGCCGCCACCGGAATTTTGTAGGGTACGTTCTATATAAAGCTTTCCCCAAAGGGCGGATATAATTTTACAAATCAAAGCGCGCAACTCCGGCGAGAGGTCTCTAAAGCAGGCTTCTTAGCTCGATTCGGTTAAAATATGCCCCCGCCGGGACTCGAACCCGGGTCGAGGAGTCCGCAGCCCCTCAGGATATCCCCTACCCCACGGGGGCTTGAAGGCTATCATTGTGCTTCTGCACATAAGCTTTTGGAATAAGGTTAATAGCCAGCAACAGCCGAGGCGGGATATGGGGCTCACCGAGAAAGTGAGGGAGATAGCCGAAAGCTACCGGGAAGTGACGATAGGAATATTCGGCTCGCACTCCGCCAAGGAGATAGGAATTTCCGCTAAAGCCTGGGGCTTCAGGACGGTGGTGGTCGTCCAGAAGGGGAGGGACAGGCTGTACACGAAGTACAACCGCTGGCTCTACGACGAGTTCATAGTCCTCGACTCTTTCAGAGACCTGCTCAACGAGGAGGTTCAGCAGAAGCTGCAAGAACTGAACACGATATTCATACCGAACAGGAGCTTTGCAGTCTACGTCGGCTACGACGGTATCGAGAAAGATTTCAAGGTTCCGATATACGGAAACCGCTACCTTCTGAGGGCAGAGGAGAGGGACGCCGAGAGGAACCAGTACTACCTCCTCGAAAAAGCCGGAGTTCGCTTCCCGAAAAAGTTCGACTCGCCGGAGGAAATAGACAGGCTCGTCGTCGTGAAGGTGCAGCAGGCGAAGAACCCGCTCGAAAGGGCTTTCTTCTACGCCGCCTCACCCGAGGACTTCTATAGGCAAGCCGAGGAGCTGATCAGAGCCGGGGTGATAAACGAGGAGGGGTTAGCCAAGGCGAGGATAGAGGAGTACGTTTTGGGAGCTCGCTTCAACGCGAACTTCCACAGCTACGCGCTAAAGGACGTCTTCGGCGACTTCGACTTCGTCGGCTTCAGCGATCGGAGGCAGGTCAACCTTCAGGGGTTCCTCAACCTGCCGGCTAGAGATCAGCTCAAGATAAACGTGCCCGTGAAGAACGAGGAGATCGGACACTTCGGCGTGACGATGAGGGAGAGCAAGCAGGAGATGGTTTACGAAGCCGCCGAAAAGTTCCTGCGAACTTGCGAAGCCGAGTATCCGCCGGGAATAATAGGCATGTTCGGGTTGCAGGGTGCGGTAGCGTACTCGCCGGAAGATGACACGAGGCTTGAATTCGTCGTATTCGACGTGTCCTTCAGGGTCCCCGGCGACCCGGCGATAGGTCCGACCTCGCCGGAGATGAGGAACCTGACTCTGAAGCACGGAGTGCGCATCGAGGACCCACTGGACCTGACGATGATGGAAATAAAAAAGGCTATAGAGCTTGAAAGGCTCCCGGAGATAGTCACCTAGCCGGCTTCGAGCAGCTCTATTCCGTCGTCGGTCAGCTTGAGCTTCCCGTCTTCCTCTTTCACGAAGCCCTCCCTTATCAGCCAGTCGAGGTTGAACTTCAGCTGAAAATCGCTCAAACCGAGCTCCTCCTTCAGCTCCTCCCTCGTCTTACCCTGAACGCCTATTGCGGCGACGATCTTTCGCCTTATCGGGTTCATCGAAGCCTTGAAAAGCCTCTCGTGGTGTTCCCTATCCCTAACCTTCTCCGCCATGATTTTGGGTTGGCGAAACCGAGAGATAACTTTTGCCCCCAGCTGAAAATTCCCGTCAAAAGCGGAGCCGCGCGGATGGGACCGCCCGGATTTGAACCGGGGTCACCGGCGCCCCAGGCCGGGAGGATAACCAGGCTACCCTACGGCCCCTGAGACCACGAAGGTTCGTGCTCCTTTAAAAGGTTGCGGTATCGACTCCACACGGACCCGCAAACTTTACCCAGCAGAGAGCTCGGCCAAAATCTGCAAGTCTCTCACGTCATCTCGATCCCGGTATTCTTAAATCCTCTAACTCCCGCCTCCACTGTGGAGCTGGAGGAAATCGAGCGGGAAATAAGGCAGTGCAAGAAGTGCGAACTCCACAAGACGAAGAAGAACTACGTCCCGGGAAGCGGAAATCCGAACGCGAGAATAGTTTTCGTCGGCGAGGCGCCGGGGAGGGAAGAGGACTTGCAGGGAGAGCCGTTCGTCGGAGCTGCTGGAAAGCTTTTAAACGAGATGCTCTCGCGCATAGGGCTAAAAAGGAACGATGTCTTCATCTGCAACGTCCTGAAGTGCAGACCGCCCAACAACAGAGACCCGAAGCCCGAGGAGATAGAAGCGTGCGGACCCTACCTCCTCAGGCAGCTCGAAGCGATAAAGCCCGACGTCATCGTGTGTCTCGGCAGGTTCTCGACGGATTACATCTTCAGAAACTTCGGCATCGAGTTCAGCTCGATGTCGAAAGTGAGGGGGAAGGTCTTCGAGGTCGAGAGGTGGGGTAAGAAGGTGAAAGTCTACCCGATCTACCATCCGGCTGCGATACTCTACCGCCCCCAGCTGCGGGAGGAATACGAGAGGATGTTCGACAGGCTGGCAGTCATAGCCGGGCTTAAGAGGCAGCCGACGCTCTCGGACTTTCTATGATAAAAACTCTCTACGAGACGGCTGAGTTCCTCGCGAGAACGGCACCGATCGTGATCCTGGCAACTTACGCGACACACTTAGCCTTAAAGAGCGGCTTTCTGGAGCGCTTGACTGCGAAAACCTTCGGAATAGCAGCTGCAAGTCTCTCGACGGCTGTAATAAGCCCGACGGCTAGCTATTCGCTGATTTCCCAGGTTTGGAGGGAGGGGAAGATCTCCGATAGAGACGTCGTAGCCCTTACCTTCCTCAACTCACTGCCCACCACCTTGAACCACCTCCTGACGTTCTACGTGCCGTTCGTGATCCCCGTTCTCGGATTCGCGGGCATCGTGTATACGATGCTCCGACTGTCTTCGGCTGTCATCAGATCGGCGGTGGGCTTCCTTATGCTGAGGAAGAGGGAACTGCCTAAGGCTGAGGGAAAGTTCGAGAGTAGCTGGAGTCGAAACGTCGCGAGGGCGCTGGTCGTCATGACCGTAACGTTCTTCGCCGTTAACGCGTTTTTCGAGCACTTCCAGCTCCCCAAAGGGGTCGGACTGGCAACAATCGCCGGAATTCAGGTGCTGAACGCCAGAGCAGCGATCGTCGCTGCTGCCGCTCTCATCGACGAGTACGGATGGAAACCCGTCGTTGCAGTTTTAATGCTGAGTAACGTCGTAACACTCTCAGCCAGAGCCTTCCGGCACTCTCTGCCCTTTCACGTCGCCATTTTCGGAAAGTTCGGTGTGAAGGTCGTGCTCTACAACTCCCTCCTCAGCGCAGCCGTCGATATTGCTCTGGTGGCTGTCCTCCTAAGTTTTTAAACAGCCGCACCAGGTGGAGCTTATGGAAAAGATAGGCGAGGACCTCTACAGAATACGCGTTCCCCTCCCCGGAAACCCTCTGAAGTCCGTGAACTGCTACGTGATCGCAGACAAGCCGCCGGTATTCGTTGACGTCGGGATGAACATGGAAGCTTGCCTGAACGCTCTCAGGACGGCTGTGGAGAGATTCGGAAAACCGATAGTCGTCGCAACCCACATGCACGCCGACCACCTCGGCGTAGCTGGAAGAATAGCCGACGTCGTGCTGATGAGCGGGGAGGAGATAGAGGTCTTCAGGAAGTTCGCCAGCGGAGAGTCGTGGAAGAGGATCGTCGAGTTTTTCATCGCCTCCGGCTTTCCAGAAGACGTCGCGAGATTAGCGCTGTCGCTGCATCCCGGCGTCCGCTTCTTCGCTCCTCCAAAGGAGATTAGGGAGATAGAGCTCATATCCGCAGCCGGATACGAGTTCGAGCCTATACCTACACCCGGACACACGCCGGGGCACGTCTGTCTCTACGAGAGAACGGAGCGCATACTGCTCTCCGGCGACCACGTGCTCTTCGACATAACACCGAACATCGGATACTGGGAGAACTTCAACTCGCTCGAAGCGTACATCGAGAGCTTGAAGATGATCAGGAAGCTCCCGGTCCGCGTGGTGTATCCGGGGCACAGAGAGGCGAGCTCGAAGCTCGATGAGAGAGTAGAGGAGCTCCTCGAACATCACGAGAGGAGACTCGAAGAGGTCATCGCCGCAGTCGACGGAAAGGTCAATGCCTGGCAGGTGGCGCAGAGGATAAGCTGGGATGTAGATTACGGGAGCTGGGACGATCTACCAGTTACGCAGAAGTGGTTTGCGATGTCAGAGACGATAGCGCACCTCGAATATCTAGCTGATAGGGGAGAGCTCAGGCGCGTGGTGGACGGCGGAAGGGTTTACTACGTGAAATGAAGCCCGTCATCCTCTCGCTCCTCGCAGCCGTCTGCTGGGCTGTAAGCGGTAGCTTTTACAAGAAGGCGCTCGAAAGAGTTTCGCCACAGGCAGCCGTCTTTCACCGAAGTTTCGTGGCTGCTGTTCTCTTCTTAATCACATCGCTCGACGAGCTCGAAGAAGTTTTGAGGCTCGACGCTGTTTCGCTTCTCATCCTGGTAGCTTCGGCTTTTCTCGCTTTCTTCGCCGGAGACCTGCTCTACTTCTACTCGCTGAGAGTCAGCGACCTCAGCGTCGCTTTCCCGATATCCTCCACTTACCCCATCTTCGTCGTCCTTATATCATACACGTATGCTGGCTTCCATCCCATTCCGCTCCTCTCGGCTGTTATGGTTACTGCTGCAATCTTCATCCTCTACTGGAGCGGCAGAGCCAGTGGCGCTGGCTACGCGCTTGCAGCAGCTTTGAGCTGGTCTCTCGCGATAGTCTCGCTCGATTATCTCACCGCAAGACTGTCAACGGAGACCCTGGCGTTTTACAGGATGGCGATTGTTCTGCCGTTTCTCGCAGCCATGGCGGGTGGAGAGATAAGAGATGCAAGGTCTTTCGTGTTTGCCGGCCTGCTTGGGGGCAGCGTGTCCTTCGTGGGCATATACCTCTTCATAGACTCCGTAAGGCTTGCCAGTAGTCAGCTCGTCGTCCAGCCGTCGGCGAGTTCAGCTGTCTTCGCAGCCTTAATCGGGAAGGTCGCTTTTAAAGAAAAGGTAGACGCCCGCCTGGCGGTGGCGTTATCGCTCTGCGTCGCGGCTACGCTTCTACTTCTACAGCTTCCTCCTCGCTGACCTCTACCTTCCTGCGCTTGAAAACGTCCTTAATTATTATTATATCCCCGACAGCTTTGACGATGCGGTAGGGGATTATGATCCCCCTCGCCTTCGTGTCTATGACCGCTCGATTTACATCGACGACGGCGAGCCCCCTTATCGACCTCGACTCGCTGTCGATTATCACGTCCTCCACCTTCCCGACGTACCTTCCCTCGTCCGTGTAGACCCTCATTCCGAAGAAGTTTGTGATCTCTCCGAGCATAGAATACGGCGGGACGAAATTATATTAATTTTTGGACTGTCGCAGACCCGTAAACTTTACCTTCTCGGAATACTATCCAACAAATTTTGATAAGGCTGAAAAAGATAATAGAAGAGCTTAACCTCTTCGAAAGAGAGAGTTCCGAACGACATCAGAATTCTCGGAATAGCTACCTATATCCAGACTTCTTCGACGAGGAGAACAGCCAAGATCCTTTCCGAGTTCCATCCCGTCTCCCACACTGCTGTGTGGAAGTGGATAAAGAAGTTTGAGGAGAAACTGCCGATCTCTACCGAAAAGAAGAGGAGAAATCTCGTTGCAATTGACGAAACAGTTGTAAAACAAAAAGAAGTTCTACATCTTTGCTGCGATAGACGTTGAGAGGAACGAGTTAATTCTGATGAGAGTTTATACGACAAGAAATTACCTCACAGCAAAGTCCTTCGTTAGAGAAGTTCTCAAATACTGTAAAAACGAGCCGAAATTCATCATAGATAAAGCTCCTTGGCTTAGAAGAGCCTTGGAAAGTCTTGGCTTGGAATTTAGTCACGAAAAATTTCGGAAAGCGTAGTTGAATCGTGTTTTCCTCGCTGAAGCAGAGGATTAAGATTTTCTTCTGCTCAATTACCGCTAAAAAGCCAGTTAGAAACTGGAATTTATTCTGCAAACTGTTCATGCTTTATT
>JBEVCD010000032.1:0-24311 GCA_040514265.1 Archaeoglobaceae archaeon
AAGCGAATGTAACTTTAAAGATTGCCAAGGCAATGTTAAATTCAACAAAAGGTATTTGAGGATTGGGGGTAATTCAGCGGTAATCGAGCAGAAAAACAGTTTAATTCTCTGCTTAAGCGAAAAAACGGATTCAACAACGCTTCCCAAAAGTTCTTGTGCTCATACTCCAGTCCAAGACTCTTCAAAGCCTTGATCAGCCAGGGTGCTTTATCCACGATGAATTTTGGCTCGTTCTCGCAGTAATCCAGCACTTCCTTCACGAAGGACCTCGCTGTAAGATAGTTTCTTGTCGTGTAGATCCTCATCAGAATTAACTCGTTCCTCTCCACGTCTATAGCAGCGAAAACGTAGAACTTCTTTTTGTTTTACAACTGTTTCGTCAATTGCAACGAGATTTCTCCTCTTCTTTTCGGTAGAGATCGGCAGTTTCTCCTCAAACTTCTTTATCCACTTCCACACAGCAGTGTGGGAGACAGGATGGAACTCTGAGAGAATTTTTGCTGTTCTTCTCGTTGAAGAAGTTTGGATGTAGGTAGCTATTCCGAGAATTCTGATCTCATCCGGTTTTCTTTTTTTCAAACAGCCCAAGCTCCTCTATGAGCTTCAAATTGGCTAAAATATCCTGAGAAGTTTACAGGTCTGCTTAATAAAAAAACGCAAAGAAGCGGAGGCTGTAGCATACATAAGAACGAGTACGGAAGAGCAAAACCCGGAAGGACAGCTGAAAATCATAGAAGAGTACGCAGAAGAGAAGGGATACAAAATCGTAAAAGTTTTCGAGGATCAGGTAAGCGGCAAAGTTCCTCTGGAGATGTGCTGATGTACGACCTCACGAGGTTTTATAGGGCAGAAAGCCCGGTCGAAGCACTAGCAAAGCTGAAAGAGATTTCTAAGGAGATACTTTTCGACTTTGCGAGGGAGCCGCAGACAGACGATCTGATGCTCAAGGAGCTGTGGGATTTTATAAAGAGCTGGTTCTCGAGCTACGAAAGATTGCAGAGAGCGGCGAGAACTCGCTACGGATTGATGAGAAAGAAAGCGGAAGGACTGCTGCACCACAAGCCAACACTGCTGCACTACTTCGCAGCAACGATCTTCAAGAAGGATCTCGACGAGCTCACGAAAGAGGTCTTGAAAAAGCCGGAGTGGGGAAATTGTAGCGGATTACGAGAGCGTACTTAAAGAGATGTACCGACGCTTCCCAGCAGCTCCAAAAAGCTACTTCGCATTCTACAGATTCATGAAATCGCGCGGGGATTAATTTAAGCGGGCGGCAGAGTGCGGAAACGGTGGTGGTATAACGCCCATTCGAACAAAAAAGTTTAGGTGTAATTGGCCTATAATCTAACACTTGGGTGATGGCAATGGACGTAATTCTAACAGCTCCAGCCACCGAAATGAGTGACCATCACGGTAAGGAGTTTCTAGGTTTTGCAACATGCGCTCCACCAGTTGTTGTACCCAGGTTTTTCCTGAAACAGTTTTTCTATCCGAAGGTGAAGACGAAGAGAGATGGCAGCGTTAGGTTTGCACCGTACGGTTTAAGGAAGATAGAGGCTGTTTTGAGTGAAGAATTTGAGGTTATGGTCGTTCATCCTTATGACATCGAGAACTTCATCGAGGAGAACTGCGTTGTTGGGATTTCTGCAATGGATCCCCTTGGCCAGGGTCCTGTCAGCGTCACTCTTGCATCCCTGCTGGGAGGTACGCCGACAACGAAGCTGGAATTTATGGAACTTCTGAGAACTGTAAAAAGACACCGCTGCAGAGTAATAGTCGGTGGTGCCGGAGCTTGGCAGCTTTTAAACGAAGACGTTGGAGTGGATTGCGTTGTTGTGGGAGAAGCTGAGAAGGTCGCGCTTCGGATCTTTAGGTCTGCGGTTTCCGGAGAAAGGTTACCGAAGGTTGTCTATGCGGAGAAACCAGACCTTGGAGATATAAAGGTGATAAGGGGTGCATCGGTAAATGGGCTCGTCGAAGTCTCGCGCGGATGTGCGAGGGTCTGCAAGTTCTGTTCAACTGCTGGGAGAAAGATCGACATACCTCTCCACATGATCCTTGAGGAGGTGAGGCTGAACCTTAGAGAGGGGTGCGAGGGAGTGCTTTTGCATGCAGAAGACGTTCTGATGTACGGTTCAAAATTCCTCCCATCCGAAAAAGTTCTCACCCTCTTCAAAGAGGTCAGAAAGCTGACAAAGAACATCGGGATCAGCCATGTTTCTCTGGCAAGCGTAGCTGCAAGGCCGGAGTATGTTGAGGAGATAACGCAGATACTCGAAACGGATTTTATCGGTGTTCAGACGGGCGTAGAAACTGGGAGTGCAAGATTGCTTAAGGAGTATATGCCGGCAAAATGCTACCCGTTCAGTCCGGATGAATGGTGCGATATCGTCGAAAAAGCGTTCGGGATCATGCAAGAAAACAACTGGGTACCAGCTGCAACAATCATTCTCGGTCTGCCAGGAGAAAATGAGGATGACATTATCGCCACAATCGAGCTTCTGGGGAGGTTGAGGGAATATCCTTCACTCATAGCCCCACTCTTCTTCGTCCCGATGCACACGTCAGCGCTTAAAGATTCGCATAAATTTACGACTTCAATTCTCAGCGAGCTACATATGGAGCTGATAGAGCTCTGCGTAAAGCACAACTTGAGGCACCTCGACTTTATAATGAAAAAATATTTGAAAGGAGTGAGGGGAGTTATTGTAAAGCAGGCGTACCTAGGGTTGAAAAAGTGGATAGAGAGAAGGCTTGAGAGTATAGATTGGAAGAAGTTAAAGTATGATCTCACTTATAAACACCAATGCAAACGTTGAAGTACAATGTATGCTTACCACTACAAATCCCGGCTTATCCTCGCAGTAACAGAACTTCTTTCACGAAATACCTCGCAGTCAGGTAATTCCTTGTCGTATAAACTCTCATCAGGATTAAACTCGTTCCTTTCCACGTCTATCGCCGCAGTAATGCTTTTTCGCTTTAGCAACGGTTTTGTCTATCGTTTTCAGGTTTCTTTGCCTTGTACAATTTGGACACCGGATGTAACTCGGACAGGATCTTAGGTTCTTCTCGCAGACGTCTGAACGTAGTTGCTATTCCGAGAGCTTTGATTTCGAGGGACATGTCCTGAATCGGCGAACGCCGGGGCTGGGATTCGAACCCAGGAGCCCTTGCGGGCACCGGCTCTCAAGGCCGGCGCAGTACCACTCTGCAACCCCGGCTCAACATTATGGCGAACGGAGGCTAAGAAAAACTTTCGCTACTCCAGCTTCTCCAGGAGCGCGTAGAAGAAGCCGATCGTGTTGTGCCTGTGCGGAAAAGCCCTTACGGTTCCCTTCAGGAACCCCTCGGAGTAGTAACCCTTCAGGGGGACGATCCTCACTTTCTCCTCCTCAAGAATCCTCGCGACGACGTCCTCGTTCTCCTCTCTGAACATAGAACACGTGCAGTAGAGAACCCTGCCACCCGGCTTCAGCAACTTCACGGCGGTTTTCAGCAGCTCGAACTGTAGCTGAGAGATCTCCTTTATCTTCTCCTCCCTTATCCTCCAGCGCAGCTCAGGATTCTTGGCTATCGTTCCGTCAGCCGTGCAGGGCGCGTCGAGCATGACCTTGTCTGCAATCCCCTCGCCTAGCACTTTCGGAGCCTTTCGGGCGTCCATTTTGTGTATTCTGACTATCTTAACCCCGCACAACTTCAGAACTTCCTCCATCCTCTTCAGCCTCAGCTCGTCGATGTCGAAGGCGTGGATGACACCTCTGTTCTCCATGAGCTCAGCCATGTGAGCCGTTTTTCCGCCAGGAGCTGCGCAGAGGTCGACGACGAATTCGCCGGGTTTGGGTGAGAGCAGCAGAGAGGCGAGGGCTGAAGCCTCCTCCTGAACGACGAAGGCTCCCTTTCTGTAGAGTCTGGATCTCTCGAAGAAGAAGGGACCTCTGAACTTCAGCACGGTCGGAACGACGTTGCTCACGATTACCTCCTTCCCCTCCCTTTCGAGCTCTGCTTTGACCTCTTCGACGCTCGCTTTCAACCTGTTCACCCTAACGCTGATCAGCGGCTCCTTGTTGAGGGACCGCAGATACTCGTCGGCTTCGCCGCCCAGAAGCTCCCGGATCTTCCTCACGTACCAAGCCGGCACGAGGTATTCGAACTCGAACTTCTCCTCCTCGCTCTGCGGAACGAACTCGTACTTTGCGATCCTGTCGAAGATCTCGTAGTAGTACATCCCGACGTAAGGATGGGTCACGTTCGAGAGGAACGAGGAGACAGACTTGCGAACCCTTTCGAGGTTGAGGTGCTTCGTGTAGCCCCTCTCGAACACCAGCAGCTCTATCGTAACCCTGAGAGCTGCCCTGAGCATCGGGTCGAGTATGTTCTGGTGAACGCCGACGATCTGTCTTATTATCCTGTCTATGATCCCCAGCCTCTTCATCGTGTTGTAAAAAACAGCTGTCAGAATCCTGTCTACATCACTGCCGAGTATGCCGTACTTCTGAAACACCAGCCTCTTCGCGTACTGGCTCGGCTTGATCTCGTCCGACTTCCGCAGGACTTCGGTGAGTATGATGAAGTCCCTGACCTTGAGGCGATACACAGCTTAAAAACCTTCGGCGCTGATATTAAGAGTTTCAGACCCGAGGTTACACATGGAGGCTAAGCTCTACAGAAAGCTTCGAGACCGCGTGTTGTGCATGCTCTGCTGGAGGTTCTGCAGGCTACGCGACGGTGAGGAGGGGTTCTGCAGGGTTAGATACGCGAAGGGGGGTAAGCTTTTCACGAGGTCTTACGGAAGGTTGAGCTACCTCGAAAGCAGACCCATAGAGATAAAGCCGTTCTACCACTTCAAACCCGGAAGCACGAGCATGACCTTTTCCGGCTTCTCCTGCAACCTCGACTGTCCGTGGTGTCAGAACTGGAGCATATCCAAGAGGGTTTCCGACGGTTTCAGTGCTACGCCGCAGCAGGTTGTTGAAGCCGCATTAAGAGCTGGCGACGCCAGCACGTGCGCGAGTCTCAACGAGCCGACACTCCTCTTCGAGTTCCTGCTTGACGTCTTCAGCCTCGCGAAGCGATTCGATCTGCTGAACACGATGGTTTCCAACGGTTACATGAGCGTCTTAGCACTCCGAAAACTTCGCGAAGCAGGTTTGGATGCCATCAACGTCGACGTAAAGGGAGACGAGTTTGCCTACTCGCTGATAGGCGGAAAGCATGAGCTTGTTTGGAAGACTATAAGGGAAGCCGACAGAATGGGAATCCACGTGGAAGTCGTTTGCCTGCTCGTAACCGGAGTCAGCGACAGCGAAGAAGTAGTCGAGGAGAACGTCAGGAGACTAGCCGAAATAAATCCCGAGATTCCGATTCACTTCACCCGCTACTTCCCAGCCTACCGCTTCACAGCGCCGCCGACCGAGATCGGCAAGCTTGAGAGGGCTGTGGAGATCGCGAAGCGAGAGCTGAGTTACGCATACATCGGAAACGTTCCGGGACACAGGTACGAGAACACGTTCTGCCCGGACTGCGGGGAACTCCTCGTGCGGAGATACCACGTGCGCGTTTTCGAGAACAGGGTCAGCGACGGCTGCTGTCCGAGGTGCGGGAGGAGGATTTACGGAGTGTGGTGAGGACTCCGAAGAGCAGAAGCGCGGAGCCGAGCCAGACGAGGTTTATCATGGGTACGATGTAAAACTTCGCCCTAGCGTTACCCATGCCAAGACCTTCTAGCGCTAGGTAGTAGTCGACTAGAGGCGTCGACAGTATCTCGACGCTCGAAACCGTTCTCTCACTTCTCGCTATCTTGTACTGGACTATCTTGGGGTAGAACGTTCCGACGTCGCTGTTAACTACCGCAGTGTATACAATTTTCTCCTCGTCCTCGGTGACATCGACATCTACGAACTCGAACTTCAAACCGGCAGCTTCGTCGCTCGGATTCAGCTGTAAGTCGAAACTTTTCTCGAACGTCCAGACGGCTGAAGCGCCGGCGAAGATGAGCAGAACGGCTAAATGGACTGCAAGCTTCCTCTTAACTTCGCCGAACTTTGCGAGTATCAGCACGACGGCGAGGGCGAAGAGCGGGAGGAATGTGAAGAGGTAGTAGGTCCTATCGACCTCCATTGAGATACCCGCAAGAGTCCCCATCGCGACCACGATCAGCATCGCCAGAAACAGCTGGGAGGCGCCGCAAAAGTCTCTGAACTTCGGCTTATGCTTAGCGGCGAGCAGAAGCAAGATGACGACTGGTAAAAGAAAGAACTCCCCTCCGCTGCCGGCGAACGCGTGCGGCGACTCGACGATCCCGCTCCTCGTTATGAACGTCGCTAAGAAGACGAGAGCGAAAGTTAGGGTCGCGAAGAAACGTCTGTCGCTCTTACTGTGGAGGTAAGCTGCCAAGCTCAGCCAAGGCAGCAGCGAAGCGTTCTCCACAGGATCCCATCCCCAGAATCCACCCCAGCCGAGCGTCCTGTAAGCCCACCAGCCCCCGATGATTATGCCCAGGCTGAGGAGCAGAAACGTCAGCTTGGCGTAGGAATCCGCCCCTTTTCCGCCGGTCGCATGTATGGCAAACGGCACGGCTGCGAAGGCGTAAGCTGCGAAAATCACCGGAGGATGCAGGACCATCTCGATCGTTCTTAAGAGGGGGTTAAGCCCGTAGCCGTCGACGGGCGTGTAAGGCAATGTGGCGAACGGATTGAAGATCAGCGAACCCGCGATGATGTAAGCTGATATCGCTGCAAGGATCGATGCCGCTGCGGCGTTCTCTCTTCGCCTTACAAACATCACGGAAGCGAGCAGGCTGAAGAAGCTCCAGAGGAGCATCGAACCCTCTTTTCCAGCCCATACAGCGCTGAACTTGAGCACGAGTGGGAGGTTCCGGTTGGAGTTTTCGAGAACGTAGACGACGGAGAAGTTGTTGGTGACGAAGTAGTGAATCAGCAAGATGAGCGACGCGGTTGTGAGGGAAAAAGACGCGTAGAGCGAGAATTCGCCAAGCTCGGCAATCCTGGCGTTCTTCGTTTTGTGAGATCTGTAGAAGAGAATAGAAGCCAAAGCTGCGAAAACGAAGCTTGAAGACAGCAGTGCGTAGCCGAACATTCAGACACCGTACTCCGTGTGGCACTTCCTCAGAATCTGGTGAGCTCGCAGAACCTTACCGTCCCAGTCACCTACGGCGACGATTTCACCGTTAGTGTAGCTGAGGTAACCCTCGTAAACGACCCTAACGCTGGCTTCGCCGTCCGTCAGTATGAAGTGCGTGTAGTTCCCGTCGAAGTTCACCTCGAGCACTCTCCCTATTACCTGAACACCTCTGGCTGATTCGAGGGTCAGTAAGTCTTTGGGCGTTACGTAAGGATTTACGGAGTGAACTAGAGCAGCCGCAGCCAGTGCTGCTACGGCTACGAAGATCAGTAGCTTGCGCATACCTTCCCGTCATGTAGCGGACTTTTAACCTTAACCCCAAACTATTTATTCGGGAGAAGACTATCAGAAGTGACATGCATGACGATAATTCGGGAGGTGTCTCCATGAAGATTGCTGACACTACCAAGTATCTCATTCACGCTGAGATAGTTGCCGACGGAGTCGTTGAGAGACCGGACGTCGTAGGAGCGATCTTTGGGCAAACTGAGGGACTGCTGGGGAACGACCTCGATCTTAGAGAGCTGCAGAAGATGGGCAGGATAGGAAGGATAGAGGTCAAGATAGAGAGCAAGGGTGGAAAGAGCTACGGAGAGATCAAGATACCGTCGAGCCTCGACAAAGTGGAGACTGCAATAATAGCGGCTGCACTCGAAACGATAGAGAGGGTCGGACCGTGCTCTGCCAGAATAAGGGTTCAGAAGATCGAGGACGTCAGGGCGAGCAAGAGGAAGAAGATAGTCGAAAGGGCTATGGTAATACTCCGGGAGCTCTTCGAGGAGCCAGAGATCGAGTCGGAGAAGATAGTCGAAATCGTCAGACAGGCTATAAGGTCAGACGAGATCGTAGAGTACGGCGAGGAAAAACTGCCAGCGGGGCCGGCTGTAGATGAGAGCGACGCCATAATAGTAGTCGAGGGTCGAGCCGACGTCTTGAATCTGCTGAGGCACGGGATAAAGAACGTCATAGCGGTCGAGGGGACGAGCATTCCCAAGACGATAGTGGAGCTGAGCAAGAAAAAGACCGTGACGGCTTTCCTGGACGGCGATAGGGGAGGCGACCTTATACTCAAGGAGCTTCTGCAGGTTGCAGACATAGACTTCGTCGCGAGGGCTCCGGAGGGTAAGGGTGTCGAGGAGCTCACACTCAAGGAGATCCTCAAAGCTTTGAGGAACAAAGTTCCGGTAGAACAGCTACAGGTCAGGAAGGAGAACGAAAAGAGAAAGGGGGAGAACGTGCTGAAGGAGCACAAGGAGAGCGTCGAGGGCAGACTTCTGGCGAGGATACTCGACAGGAACTTCAACTTAATACGCGAGGTGCCGGTCAGAGACCTCGTAAAGACGCTGAAAACTAACAACTTGCCGAAGGGGACGACGATAGTCTTCGACGGCGTGATAACGCAGAGGTTGATAGACCTAGCTGCGAAGAAAGAGGTCAGCTGCGTGGTGGGTTCGAGGTTGGGAAACGTCGTGAAGCAGCCGACGAGCGTGAGAGTCCTTACTTTCGACGAAGTCTGAGTTCCAGAGCCCTCGCAACTATTTCCACTATTTCTTCCGGCTCGAACTTGGCGGAGTTTATCGCCAAATCGTAGATTCTCAAATCTTCCGGGTCTACGCCGTAGAACTTTCTGTACCTTTTCCTCTCGACTTCCTCCCTTCTCCTCGTCTCCTCCCTCGCCGCTTCCAGGCTCTTCTTTTCCCTCCTAGCTATCCTCTCGTACCTGACTTCCGCGTCGGCGTAAAGGTATACCCTGAGATCCGCGTTTCTTACGAAGTATCCCGAAAGTCTACCCTCGACGACGATGTCGTCCTCCCTCTCGGCTATCTCCTTCTGAGTCTTGTCTATCAGTATGTCTACCTCGGGGTTCTGCTCTGCGTACTTCCCGAACTCTTCAAGCGTCATCCCACGCTGCTCCGCAAGTTTCCTGAATATCTCGCCTGCAGAGACGAGTTTCAGGTTGAACCTCTCAGCCAGAAGCTTCGCCGCCGTCGTCGTCCCGCTCCCTGGAGGTCCGGAAATCGCCACCCTCATACTCCCACGCGGAAAACTCTTCGGATTACTTGACCAACAGCTATCGAGCAGACGAGGTACCAGAAGAGCCACCACGGAAGAACAACAGTCTGAGCGACGTGTATTACACCCTCACTCCCGCCGAGGAAGCTGAAAGGAACCTTGACGAAAAAGATTTCGGGGCTCGACCTAACGACTTCGACGAAGCTCTCTGGAAGCTTTTCCGTGATGTTTCCGTACCTCGTTGTGCCGAAAATCAGCTCGTAACTAACGACAGCTCGCTCCCAGAGCCACGAAAATATAGGAAGCGTCACGAGCAGCGTGTAACCCATGGGTCTCATCTGCATGCTCATGAGTTCGCCCTGGATCTCCTGAATCTCGTGCTTCATGCTTTCTAACCTTTCGAGCTTCGCCTTGTTCTGCTTCCTGACAGCGTCGATGTACTCCTTCTGGTACGCACTGAGCTTTTCCTGCAGCTCCCTGAGTCTTCTATAGTCCACCGTCAGCTTCTGGATCAGCGTCGAATACGTGCCCGTGATTATCGACAGAACGAAGACCGCAATATAAAAAGGGATGCCGGCGAGGGGGGAAAGGAAGGGGTCAGCCATCAAACCGAGAGAGAGTCTGAAATCTCGCGAAAAGATCATTCCCAGCATCAGGATAATTCCGGCTACGATCGACGCTCTGTGGAGGGCGTCCTTCATTCTTCCTCACCGAGCAGTCTTCTCAGCATCGGGTGCATCTCGGCTAGCTGCTCCCTCGTCAGCTCTTCGTAGAATCGGTACGCTATGCTGACGGCGAGTAGCAGACTAGTTCCGCCGACGCCGCCCACGGTTCCGAGCATGCTCGCTATCAGCGAGAGCAAGCCTATGAGCGCTCCTCCTATGACCGTAACCTTCGGTATGTACCTGTCGAGCAACCTCTCCAAGACGACGGGGTTCTTTCTGAATCCCGGAATCTGCATGCCGGACTTCGCTATCTGCGACGCAACGGTTCTGGCATCCATTCCGCTCGTTTCCACCCAGAAAACGGCGAATATTATTCCGCCGGCGATGAGTATGATCGCATCTACGAGGAGGTGGAGGAAGAGAGCCCAGTCCGGCACGGCTGCGAACGCTGCGCCGCGGCTCTTGAAAAGCGCCGGCACCCAGTCGTGCGGACCTTTTATCGGCGAAAGAAAGAACATCAAGCCGCTCACCGGAGTGGTTCCTACGTACTCGCCGAAGATCGTTATTCCCCTGTTGTAGAGCATGGCTCCGAATCCGACGATGGTAGCCTGCAGGGCTCTGACGAATATCATCGGCAGGACGCTCGCGTAGATCAGCTTTATCGGAAACCTTCCCCTCGCCCCCCTCACGGCTGCGTGAGCTAGCGGGATCTCGACCCGCGTTCCTTCGAAGAAGACAACGAGCAGGATTATGACAGCCGTAGTGATGAGCGCGAGAATTCCGCCTTCGACGAAGAGCATCAGCAGCCCGCTGCCGGTGAGGAGGTAATCTACCGGGTAGTTCGTGAAGAGGTAGTATAGCCTCGGGAAAATGCCCGCCGGCAGCACGGAACCGGGTGGGACTACCCAGTTGAACAGACCCGTCACCAAAGCCTGGGACACGCTCGCGAGTATGAAGAGACTGACTCCGCTTCCTATGCCCCACTTCGAGACGACCTCGTCCATGTAGACTATGAGGATACCGCCGATAAAGAGCTGGACGAAGATGAGGAAGGATATCACCAGCGGCGAAACTCCGAGCGTCGCAGCCAGCTTCTCGTCGGGTAGCAGGAATTGCCCGCCGAGCTGTGCTGCTGCTTCAACGGCTATCATCACTATGACCAGGAAGCGCTGGAACTCCTGGTATGCAGCTCTGTCATCGGGGTTCGTGAGGTCGAGCCTTATTATCCCCGCCCCAACGAGGAGCTGCAGAATTATCGAAGCCGTTACGATCGGTCCTATACCGAGTGCGAGAATGGAGCCAGAAGCTCCGGCGAAAAGGGCGCGGTATGCTGCAAATATGTCGATCGACTTCGGGGACAAGCCGAAAACGGGAACGTTCGTTAGCATGAAGTAGAGTATTAGGATCGCTGTCGTCCAGGCGAACTTCTCACGGAAGTGGACGTGTCTCTTCGGTCTCTCTACGCTAGGAAGCCTTTCGAGGTAGGGTCGCAGGGAGCGGATCAGGGAGTCCAAGGTCCATCACTCCGTGATCACTCTGCCACCGGCCGCTTCGATCTTCTCCAGAGCTTTCGGCGTGGCTTCGAAAACCCTGACCTCCATCTTCTTCGACACGTTACCCGCTCCGAGCAACTTCGTGTAGCCCAGAGCTGTAAGGTCCACTTTATAGACATCGCCGTCCTTCTCAGCCAGCCCCAAGCTCACGAGTCGATCGATGATGGCGTCCAGATCCGAGACGTTGATGTCCGGTCTGGACTTGAGGTACCTGTATGTGTATTCGTCGAGCTTACCCTCCTTCTTCAACTCCTTGAGCGTCGCCTTGACGTTCATCTCGTTCCTGTACTTTTTCGTCACGCTCTTCGGTCTGCTGAAGCCGTGCTTTCCGAACTCGTAAAGACCGAGTTTTGCGAGTTTGATGAACCTGATGTACTTGTGCTTGTGGACTCCGGCGTTTCCTCTTCCTCCCCTGCAGCCGGCTCCGCGCCTGTTCTTGTGGTTACCCCAGCCGCACGTTCTTGAGCCCCTAATCTTCTTAACCTTCTTCTTGGGCACGTCCCATCACCTCATCTTGTAGAGGAGCTTCGCTATATCCCTGCCGTGGTACCCTAAGCTCCCGCGCGGGTAGTGCCACTTTATGTTCTTAAGCCCGCCCCTCGGCGGGTGGAGGCGGAAGACCGGCTTGAGGTCCGGCAGGTCTTTCAGAGACGCTTTTCCCTCCACTACTGCTTTCGCGAACTCTTCTATGCTGTTGTAACCCGTCTTCTCCCTGACGTAATCGTCTGTCAGCCTTTTGTCTCCGACGAGTCTGCCTCTGTTTCTCAGAAGCATAGCGAGCGTTTCGGCATCTATTTCGCCGTACGCAACGTAGTCTTTGACCACCTGCAGCATCCCCCTGTAAGAGGGCGTGTCCGGCACGACGACGCAGTGGTAGCGCCTGTGCAGTCGGAGCATCTTCAGCGTGTCCTTGATCTTTCTGTGAACTCCGACCGTTCCGCGAAGCCTAACGACCGCGTAGAGCATGAGATCACCTCTTGATGTACACGGTCTTCTTCAGAGCTTCGAACGTTGCCCTCGCGAAGTTTATCGTCGTCCTCGTCTGCCCCCTCGTGAAGCTCCAGACGTCGTCAACGCCCGCAAGCTCTATCACGCGTTTGGCCACTTTTCCGGCTACGATCCCCAGACCCTTCGGTCCGGGAATTAGCGTGACCTCTACGCTTCCGCAAGTGCCGGTGACCTTGAACGGTATCGAGTGCTCCGTCCCGCAACCGCACTCCCAAGAGCCGCAGCCGCGCTGAACCTTGAATATGTTGATCTTCGCATCGTTTATAGCCTTCTGTATAGCCGGAGCCACCTGCGAGGCTTTGCCAACTCCCACACCGACGTAACCGTCCCTGTTGCCGACTACAGCCGTTACCCTGAACTTCGTCCTCCTGCCGCTGTCGGTCATGCGCTGAACCATCGAAATTTCAAGGACATCGTCTTCCAGATCGGGAAGCAATATGTCGACTATCTCGGGCTCCTTTAGCGGAAGCCCGCTCGCGAGTGCTTCGTCCATGGTCTTTATCTTGCCCTCAGCCACGAGCTTTCCAAGCCTGGTCCGCGGGACCCAGTCCATACTTACTCACCCATTATCTTCGCCTTAACCTCTTCAACGTGATCGGGAAGCTCGGTCGGTTTCAGACCCCTCCTCTCATACTCGCCGAAGAGTTCCGGTCTCATCTCGTAGTAAGCTGCGATGTGTTCTCCCCGTATGCGGGAATCGTCCGGCAGAACATCCTCACTGTGCGGTATCTGCATGCCCGCCTCGACGGCTCCACGCAGAACGGCGAAGACCCTCGAACCCCTCGTCGGCGTGTGCAGACCTATGTCGAGTACAGCTTCCCTTATCCCTTTCTCTACAGCCCTCTTCCCGACGAGCAGTCCGGTGAGGTAAGCCGCTGGAGTGTTGTTGAGGTCTCCCTTCCATCCGTATTTCGTGAGCATGCTCGAATCCACGCCAACGAGTACACGGTCGCCGTCTGGATGATACTCAACAACCTGCGCAATCACGCGACGGTTCGTTATCCTCACTACTAGCCTGGGCTTCCTCGAAAGAAGGAGTTTTAACCTCTTCCTGTAGTTCGTCTTTCCTTCCCTCCTCCTCCTTGGCGGAACCTTGTAGCGCGGACCCCTCGCCATGCTATCACCTCTTGAGCTGCTCGATGTACGCATTCAGGTGCGCCACGCTCCTGAACTCTCCGCCCTTGGCTTTACGGTAGAGAATTCTGTACGTTCTGCGGTCTATGACTCCGCTGTCCCTCAGCTCCCTCAGCCTCTTCCTCAGCGCTCTTATGCGCATCATCCAGAGCTCCTTCTTCGACATCCTAGCCGTCTTCTTCCCCTTCCTGCTCCCGTGACCTCTACCCCTTCCCTTCCTCTTTCGTAACCTCTTCTTGTTTATCCTCGCCCTGCAAACACCCTTTACGGGCTTCCTCTTTATGACTCCTGCCTCTATGAGCTCCCTTATGTCTTCCTTCGTGGCGGCTGCCGCTATGTCTTCGAGAGCCGACGGGTCGAACCAGACCCTGTTCTGTCCGCACTTGAGTATTGAAGCTGCGAGCCTTCGCTGTAGGCGGAGATCCATAACCATCACCTTGTCTTCGGATTGAGTATCTTGAACCCCATCTCCTCGGCTTTTGCCTCGATCTCCAACCTCTTCTTCATACCTACCGTCGAAGCCACGCGGATCGCGTGCCTCTTCGGGTCGAGAGCCTCAAGCTCCTTGACGTTGTGGACGAGGACGTCCTCCAAACCGCAGGGATGCAGACCCCTCACGGCTTTCGGGGAGCCGAACCCGATCTTTACGAGTATCCTCCCCGACCACTTTCCGCCCTTCTGCAACCTGAGCTTGTTGTCTATTCCCCTCGGTCTCCTCCAGCTCCACATCTTGTTTCGGAGCCTTATCTTCTTGTTCCACTCGTACCTCTTGAACTCGGGCTTCCTCTTCTTCTGCCTGATCTTTACCCTCATCAACCTCTCGACGCTCATGAGCATCACCACGGCTTCTTCACGATGTATATTCCGTCCTGAAAGACTCGCGGATCCTTCCGCTTTATCTTCGTCGCCTGCTCTATGTTCGCAGCCGTTTGACCGCACTCCTCGATGTCCACTCCCCTCACGAAAACGTCCTGCCCTCTGACCTCAACCTTCGCCCTGCCGACTATCTTAGCCCTCCTCGGATACTTCTCGCCGAGGAAGTTCTCTATGATTACTTCATCGCCCTCGACGCGAACCTTTATCGGGAAGTGAGCGTAAACTATGCGGAGCTGATACTCGAAACCCTCCTTAACTCCCCTCAGAAGGTTCTCTATGTGCCCAGCAAACGTGCCGACCATGGCTTTAAGCCTCTTCTTCGGCACATCTGTATAGACACGCACAGCCTTGTCAATTTTTTCTATGTAAACGCCCCTGAACTTCAGGAACTTCTCGTTCTCGCCCAGCGGACCGGCTGCTTTAATTCTGTATCCGTTCACCGAGTCGCCCTCCACGCTTACCGTCACGCCCTCCGGTATCGGGACCAGTCTCTCCTCGTAGACCTCAGTAGACGTAAGCAAGGAGGACACCTCCAAGCCTTCTCTCTCTCGCCTCCTTCTGCGACATTACACCCTTGCTAGTCGAGACTATCAGTATTCCGAAGTCCCTCGCGGGCAGGTACCTCTTCTCGAATTTCTCGTATTCTGTGACCTTCACGGGGAAGCGCGGCTTTATGGCTCCGCAGTTGTTTATCCTCCCGCTGAGCTCTACGACGAACTTGCCTCCCCTGTGGTCGTCCACGTACTCAAATCCCTTTATGTAGCCGTAGTCTTTCATGACCTTGAGGACGTTGCCTATAAGTTTCGAAGCGGGTTTTATCTCGCAGCTCTTCTTGCCGACCATCTCGGCGTTTTTGATCGTTATCATCGCGTTGCTGAGGGTGTCGACACTCATAACTATCACCAGTACTTCTTGAATCCGAGCTCGGGGGCGACTTCCCTAAAGCAGTGCCTGCAGAGGTACAGCCCGTAGAGTCTGATCAGACCCCTCTTCCTTCCGCACCTCCGGCACTCGTTCGCCCCCCTACCGAACACCTTGTTCTTCGGCTTGCTCGCCATCAAACCACCTCCACGCCGAGGTTTCTCAACCACTCTATCGTTTCCTCCTTCGTTATCCTGTGCTTGCTACCGACCTTACTCCTGCAACGCCTCCTTTCGGCGACGCGGTAGCCTCTCCTCCTGAGGGTAACGCAGACGTCCATACCGAATATACCTATATCCGGATCGTATTCGACCCCGGGTAGATCTATGTGCTCAGCAATTCCAAAAGAGAAGTTTCCGGCGTTTATCGATTTCGCGCTGAGCTTCATCTCCTTAACTTTTAGAGCGTCCAAGAGGAATTTCATAGCCTTCTCTCCCCGCAGCGTTACTTTAACGCCTATGGGCTCGCCCTTCCGTATTCCGAAGTTCTTTATCGTCTTCTTCGCGTGCGTTACAGCCGGTTTCTGACCGAAGAGAATTTCGGCTAACTTCACAGCCCTCTGGTGCCTCTCCCCGCTCTGCCCGACGCCTATGTTTACGACGACCTTGTCGAGCAAGATTTCTCTCATCGGATTCTCCTTCACCTTGAGCTCCATCATCTCAGACACCCAGGTCGATCACGGGCTTGTCGCTATCCTTCTTACCGACGACGAACACGTAGTCCTCGATCGTCGTTATGTCTCTAGACTCAGTCTCTACAGTTACGAGGTTCGGCGAGGAGCTCCTGACGACCTTGTACTCCTTCAGCCTACCGAGTTCGCCAGCGTGGCTACCGCCGGTGATCATCACGAGAGCCCCTTCTTCGAATCTAAGATGGTCGACTATCTCCTTCTCCGGAATCCTCATCAGAAGGGAGTCCTTCGTCTTGTACTCGTTGCTACCCAGAATGTTCGTGCCGTCGAAGAGGTTCAGCTGTATCTTGCCGCCCTTCAGCGTCGTCTTGTTGACTATCTTGTAGAGCTTCAGATCAGCGTCCTCGACCTCCTTCGGAATGTACCTGCCCTTTTCGTCGAATAGGATGCGGTAGCTCTTCCCGATTTTGGGAATCGTTACGACGTCGAAAAGCCCTACGGGGAACTTGTAGTCCTTCCTCGGCACGCCGTCTACGAGGACTTCACCAGCAGCTATTATTCTGCGAGCCTCTCTTGCCGTGTCCGCGAGGTTCAGGAAGTCTCTGACGATTATCAGCAGCGGAATTGCCTCCTTGTTGTGCGGACCTGGCGAGGGTTTTACAACCCACTTCGCAACCTTCCTGGGGATCTTGTAAGTTTTAGGAGCCGAAAGCCTCTTCTGGTGCATACCATCACCTCTCAAGCAACTTCTTCCTCACGTCGTCAACCTCTCCAAGCTCGATTATCATGACGTTGGAGGGGTGTATCGGGACGTAAACCTCCGTCCCGTCGGATTTCGTTATCGTAGCCCCCTCAACCTTTATCCTGCACCTCTTCATGTCAACCTCAACGACTCTCCCTTCATGCCCGGCGAAGTCGCCCCGCATTATGCGAACTTTGTCCCCCTTCCTGACTCTGAGCGTCCTCTTTCCGTACTTCTTGCGGAGCTCCTTCGAAAGAGTGACCCTGAGCAGCCTGTGCCTGTCGTGAAGTTTGGAAGTTTTGAAGAGCCACCTCCTCTGCTTTCTAGGCTGCTTGGACTTCGGCGGCGGCATGGCGACACCTCAGACGATTATCGAAGCTATCGTTCCTATCTTCGGGAACCTCTCGGCAGCCTCCCTAGCCACGGGACCTCTTATCTCCGAGCCCCTCGGCTCACCCCTCGGGTTCGTTATCACTGCTGCGTTGTCCTCGAACTTTACTCGCGTCCCGTCTGGGCGTCTGTACTCCTTTCGCTGCCTGATTATAACAGCGTAGTGCACCTGCTTCCTGATCTCCGGCGTCCCCTTTTTGACGGTAACAACTACTATATCTCCTACGCCGGCAGCTGGATAGCGGCGCCTCACGCCCTTGTATCCCTTCACGGCGATTATCTCAAGCTCCCTAGCCCCGGTGTTGTCCGCGCATACGAGCCGGGCTCCGGTTGGCAGACAGCGGGGTATTTCAGCCCTTACCGCCCTCACGCCTGACCACCTCCACTATAACGAAGCTCTTCGTCTTGCTTATCGGGCGGCATTCTGCGATGGTTACAAAATCGCCGGGTTTGGCGTTTATGCAGCTCGGGTTGTGCGCGTGAAGCTTCGAGCGTTTCCTCATGTACCTCTCGTACTTCGGAACGTAGCGTATCAGCTCCCTCTCTATCACGGCAGTTTTTCCGTAAACCTTCACAACCCTGCCCCTCATTATCTGCCCCCTAACCGACAGCGTCCCGTGGAACGGACAGTTATCGTCGCTGCAAACGCCCTCCGGGGGCTTCACGTCTATCCCGATGTCCCTAACCTTCACTTCCATAGCCTGACACCCTTGGCTCTCTTCAACATGATCAGACCCCTCATTATCCTTTCCTCCGGTTTGAACGCTATCAGATCTCCGCTCACACGGGCGATCTTCTCCATATACCACACCCTGAAGGTTCTACCTTTCTTCGCCACGACTTTTAAACCTTTTTCAGTCATTATCTTCAGCGTGTTTTGTGTTTCGTCGACGACCTCCCCCTTTATGCCCACCTCGCACTTGTTCGGGCTGTCGACGACCTCGACGACCAGACCTATCCAGTCCCTGGCGATCAGACTCTGTATCCTTCCTCCCATAGCGCCATCTTGAGACGGGCAATATCCTTTCTGATCTGCCTTATCCTTCCGGGATTCTCGACGGCTCCTCCGCTCCTCACGAGCGTTCGGAGCTTAAGCAGCTCAAGCTCCAGTTCCCTCAACTTCTTTAGTTTCTCCTCCCTGCTCATCTCCCTTATTTCCCGCATCTTCATGCAGCATCACCTTCAGCTGCTCGACGTCCACATCCTTAACCTCGAACTCGTCCGGAAGTGTGACGTCCGGAGGTATTATGCGAACGCTTACGCCGTAAACTCCGAGCTTCTTGATGGCTATGTCGAAGCCCTTTCTGACCATGCTGAACGCCGGGTCGCCGGTGTGGACTATCGTTCCGGCTACGAACTTCTCCGTTCTAGCCCTCTCGCTTACGAGCTTTCCGCTTATTTCTATCTCGCAACCCTTTGCTCCGGCCTCCATTATCCTGTAGAGGAACCTGTAGCCCGCTCTGCGGAAGTACCAGCCCCTCTCCAGAGCTCTCGCGAGTAGAGAAGCCATGAGCTGGGCGTTGAACTCCGGTTTCTCGACCTCATCTACGTTTACCTGCGGGTTGTCGAGACCGAACTCCTTGAGCTTCTCCGTAAGCAGCTTGATCTTTCTTCCACCCTTCCCTATCACCAGACCCGGTCTCTCGACGAACAGCGTCACCTGCGTTCCGAGCGGCGTTCTGACTATGTCTACCCCGCCGAAGCCTGCGTTCTTCACTTCCTCCTTTATCCACTCCTTCACTGCGAGTTTCTTCAGCCTGTCCTGGATGAACTTCCTCTCTACTGCCACTCCACCACCTCCGCAACAACCTGAACGGTCGTGAGCTGCTGGAAGCGCGGGGTGGCTCTGCCGAACGCTCGCGGCATGTAGCGCTTTATAACCCTCCCCTTCTGAGCCTGTATGTGTGTGATAACGAGTTTCTCGACATCGAGACCCTTGTATTCGGCGTTCGCCTTGAGATTCTTCAGAACTTCGAGTATGTGCTTCGCAGCTTTCTGCGGATAGCGCCCGGCGTACCAGCCCTCAAGCCCCCTGCGGTGCGGGACCTTCTTCTTGTATCTCCGGAACGGCACAGCCCTCTTCATCGCTATGACTTCCTCAAGGTACCTCATAGCATCCAGCAACCTCTTGCCCCTCAGCTCCCTGCAGATCTCCACTGCGTGCTTGAAGCTTATCGGCATCTCGTAGCCCATGGCTTTCGCAGCGTTGCTCTCGTCAGCCGGTTGGTAAGCGTACCTGATGCGCGCCATGGGCATCACTTGAGCGGCACGTATTTGCTACTCCTCGTAGCCCCAACTCCCGGTCCGGAGTGCTTCTCAAAGCGCCTCGTCGGAGCGAACTCGCCGAGGCGGTGACCGATCATCTCCGGCTTGATCTCGACCCTGACGAACTCCTTGCCGTTGTGGACGTACACGACCTTCCCGACCATCTCCGGAAGCACTATCATGTCCCTGCAGTGCGTTCTCGCGGTCCCCTTCTTTCGGAGCTTCCTGAGCAGCTTCTGCTCCTCTTCAGTGAAACCCCTCTTTATCTTTCTCCTCTCCCTTGCAGGCAGCAGTTCGGCGAGTTCTTCGAGCGTCATCCTCTGGAGCTGTTCGAGAGTGTAACCGCGATACCTAAACTCCTTGGGTCTTGAAATCTTACTCTTCATAGCCATACGAATCACCTCCTAACTCCCGTCCTGCGTGCTGCGATACTACCAACCTTCCTACCCGGAGGAGCGTTACGGCTAACGGTTTTGGGTCTTCCAACGTGCTGATGCTTTCCGCCACCAAACGGGTGATCGACAGCATTCATTGCGACTCCCCTGACGCGCGGATACTTCGCAGCCTTGCTCTTCATCTTGTGGTACTTCTTACCGGCTTTGACGAACGGCTTATCCGTCCTGCCACCTCCAGCGACTACGCCTATCGTAGCCCTGCACATGGGATGCAGCCACTTCTGCTTTCCGGAGGGAAGCTGTACGAGAACCTTATCGGCTTCCTTCGCGATCACGAGTGCAAACGTTCCGCTCGCCCTCGCGAACCTCCCGTGGTCTCCGGGAATGTTCTCGACGTTGCATATCGGAGTTCCCTCAGGGATGTTCTTTAAGAAGGTCGAATTACCCGGAGCTATCGGAACGTTATCGCCGGCGTAAATTACGTCGCCAGTTCCGATCCCTTCGACAGCTAAGACGTACTCTTTCCTCCCGTCGGGTAGCTGAACCAGAGCAACCGGACCGTTTCTCGCCGGGTCGTGCTGTATGTCGATTACCTTCGCAGCCACCACTTCTCCTTCGCGGAACGGTAGGTGCTTGATCTCGGCTTTGTACTTGTGAGAGGGAGCCGTGTATGTCGGGGTTCCCTTTCCGCGGTTTTGGGCGATTATACGCTTACCCATACTAATACACCCCCAGCTTGGACAGCAGGTCGGAAGCCGAATACTCGGGCTTCAGCTTTATATAGGCTTTCTTCTCGCCCTTGGGCGTTATGAGTGTGTTCACTCTCTCCACCTCGACGCCAAAAAGGCGCTCGATTTCCCTCTTTATCTGCTTCTTGTTTGCCCTCCTGTCTACTATAGCCGTCAGAATGTTCTTTTCGAGCTCCGCTACACTCTTCTCCGTAATCAAAAAGCACTTGATCAGCATAACCATCCCCTCAAATATTCAACCGCAGATTTGCTCCAAACCGTTAGCCTGCCAGCGTGGCAGCCGGGGGCGAGAAGCTCAACGTTGAGATCTTTTACGAGGATCGCATCAACACCCGGAAGGTTCTTTGCAGCCTTGATTACGCCGTTGTCCTCGTGGACGACCAGAAGGACGCTCTTCTTCATCACGTACCTCCTCCCCCTCATCTTCCCCTTTCCGGCTCTGTAGCGCTTCGTTTCCTTCGCCCTCTCGACGTCGGCGTAAACGCCAACGGCTTTGAAAAGCTCTATTACTTCCTTCGTCTTCTTCAGACCCGCAACGTCGTCGACCACAACCTTCGGCAGCTCGCCCTCGAAGATGTGGTTCCTCCGCCTGACGAGTTCCTCGTTAGCCGTAGCGGCTATAGCCGAGCGGAGGGCTTTTCGCATCTCCTTCCTGTTTATCTTCTCAGCCCACTTCCTCTGTGGCTTGGGGGGATGAGCCCTTCTTCCGCCAACCGCCTGCGGAACAACGACGGCTTTGCTGCCGATCTTCCACCTCGGAACCCTTGCGTAGCCGTATCCCGGACCCCAGTTCTCCCAGGAGTAGTTAACTCCGCTGAGCGGGTTCGGTCCGTAAGGCTGCCTCCGGTGCGATTGGATTGCGAGAACTGCTCTCTTTATTATGTCTGGTCTGAACTCCTCTTCAAACACTTCCGGAAGCTCGATCTCCTCCACGACTTCGCCGCTCAAGCTCAAGACTTTCGCCCTCATAATCATCTCCCCTGCTTGGATGTCGTGCTAATGTAGAGTATATTAACGCCGTCGAACTGCACGTCCGGGGGTCTTATAGCGTCGCGCATCCTTACGAGCCTCTTAACCGGACCCGGCACACTCCCGCTCACGAGCACGTAGTGGGAGCGCACGACTCCGTAGTGCAGAAAGCCTCCCTCAGGAGTTATCTCCTCACCGTTTTCCCCGATCTTGAGAATTCGCTTGTTGTATTCCGTCCTCTGGTGGAACCCCATCTGACCGGCTTGTGGAACCGTCCAGCGAACCTTCTTCGGAGTCCAGGGTCCGAGGGTTCCGACTCTCCTGTGCTTGCTGCTCCTCGCGTGCTTGGCGTCGAGCGTTATGACGCCCCACCTCTTTACCGGTCCCTCGAAGCCCTTGCCCTTCGTAACCGCTATGACGTCGATGAGCGCACCCTCGTTGAAGACCTCGAAGACCGTAACTTCCTTACCGAGCTTCGAGACTGCGTATTCGAAAGCCTCGCCGACCTCGCCACCGACTCTCTGCTCCATTACGTCCGGAACCTTCTTCGGAACGCCGGTTATCAGGTAAGGCTGCGTGTAGGTTATCACCCTTACCTCAGCCACGTTTCCGCTTTCGACGATTCTCCGGAGCTTTTCCACGTCCGGCTCCTTCTTCGGAAGCTGAAGCCTTCTAGCCAGAAAGCCGTCGAGACCGTTAGCCCAGACTTCGCCGGCGATCTGCAGCCCGTACTGAGTCTTGCTGTAGAGTCTGATACCCGCAACCTTCATCGGGGGGGTTTCGATAACGGTAACGGGCACGACTATCTCCTCTCCGTACGTCGGCGAGTTTCTGCGGTCGTCTATCATGACCACGTGAGTCATCCCGGCTTTGTAACCGGCGAAACCCTGCAGTCTGACCTCTCCGCAATCTGGCCAGCTCCTGATTCGCGGTATTATGCTCTTAGCCCTCTTGCGGGGCGAAAATCCCAGAGACCCCCTCCTAGGTCTGTGGTACTTCATTCAACACCACCCCAATAGCTAACGAAGTTGACAATCGCGAGAGTAGCAAATATCGCCTCCTCAAGCCTGACCGTCCGCGTTCCTTGCAGCGGAACCGTGTTCCAACACTCGGCGCTTATTTCTATGCCCATACGCTTGGCTATCTCGAAAACACCCTCCTCCGGATTTCCGAAGACCAGCGTAACGTCTCTCCTTATCTCCTCCAACTTCGGCACCTCGCAGCGGCGGGAGGTGATCACCACGTCTTCCCTTTTCAGGACTTCCTCAAGCTCCATCTCCTTCACGCGATAGCCCCAATACTCCTCCGGTTCCGCCTCTTCGACGCGCAACGGTTTCGTCGAAACGATCCTGACGGTGACGCGGGCGCCTTTGGGTTTATCGCTCCTCATCGGCGCCAGGGCTTTCACACCTACGTCCACCCAGCGCGTCCCGTCAGGGGCAACGTGCCTTATGACTCCCTCCCTAACCTCACCGACTTTTAAATGTTTCGACCTGTGCGACGGGATCGCGAGAGGTGGGAGGACGCCAGCATACTTCAGCGATGTTCGGAGCGGAAAGAGGTACTTTCTCAGATACTGCGGAGTCTCCATGTATTCCAGAACTTCTCTTATAAACTCCGTCTCGTCCTTCCGGGGATCACGGTAAATTACGATCTCGTCGACTCTGAAAACAGCCGCCGCTCTCGCTATCATCCCGACTTTAAACGTCTTTATCTTCTCGTCGGTCTCGTTCAGCAGAGCTGAGGACGGTATGGCTATCGAGAGCACACCCCTAGCCCACCGAACGGATTAATATGAATTTTCGAATGCTTTCAGCGGGATCTGCGTTCCGTTTCATGGTTCATTGAAAAGTCTGAGGAATTTTTCCGCCACTTTCTTCGAGCTGTTTTCCTCGACGTACTTCTTAGCGCTCTCAACAACGCTTCTCCTGTAGTCCTCGTCTTCTATTAGTCTCCTAATTTTTTCCACAAGATCTTCTACGTTGCTGAACTTGACGACTTCCCTTTCGTGCAGTTCAAAGTGCCTAGTGTTCGGAACGATCGTAGGAACTAGGGCTCCCATGCACTGGTAAAGAGTTGAAGAAACGACGACTCCCTTACTGTCACCTTTTGGAAGCATGAAAACGTCTGCTCTGTGAAGTTCCTCGTAGACCTCTCTGTTGTTTTTTAGCCTTCTCCTCTCCTGAATCAGCCATCCTCTTTCGTAAGGCAGCTCTCCGTTCGACCTTACAACCCTGTAAATGAAGTCGTAATCCCTTTCGAGAATTTCTAAGGCTTTAAGGAAAGGTTCGTATTCTTCAATGGGTTGTCTTCCGAAGCTGAAGAACTTTAGTCCGTCCTCCGAAAATTTCCTCTTCGTAGGATTTAGGGGGTGGCAGGGGTAGGGTATTATGACTGCCTTCTCTTTTACATCTAAAAGCTCCTTAACGTATCTATCGTCGAACACGACGAGTTTTTCGAAGTTCGAGTAATCTTCGTACCTCAAATCTTTTTTATAACCTTCATGGATCACAACAAAAGTCTTTACACCTCTCTTCTTCAGCTCTCCCGCCAGTTTTTGGACGTCCAAGTGGGGAATGCTGCTGTAGGACTCGACGAGGAGAACATCAAAATCTCTCTTTAAAATTTCGTCGAAGTCTATTTTTCCTCCTTCTCCCTCCGGCGACCTTTCCTCGTAACACCTAACGACGAAGTCCTCATCCTCCCTCACGATTCTGTGGTGCCACCACCTGCTTGCCGATTCAACGTAGGGAGCAAAGACCGTAACTTCGTGACCCATTTTTACAAATTCGGGAACTATAAGTTCTGCGTGCATCGCAACGCCGCAAGTAGCGTTCCAGCGTGAAAGGACAGCAAT
>JBEVCD010000033.1:0-23403 GCA_040514265.1 Archaeoglobaceae archaeon
ACTAAAATTATAGCTTTATCAAAAAGCAGACGTATTCCCTCCCTACCCTCCATCAGCCTGCCGTGCCCTGGCAAGATGTACTTGGCGTCGAGACTTTGCACCCTCATCAGTGACTTAATCATCATCCTCGCGTCGCCACTTGGAAGATCGGTTCTGCCCGGTATACCGTTCTCAAATATGAGATCGCCGGTTATCGCTGCCTCCTGCTCCGGGAGGTAGAGGACTACGCTGTCCGCAGAGTGTCCGGGAGCGTGAATTACTTCTATTCCGTAATCGCACAGCTCGTATACGCTCAAATCCGGAGACCTACTTTCGTCGAAGAACGCCAGCAGCGATCCGTGCCTCTTGAACATCACGTTTGCCTCGAAATGGTCTAAGTGTAAGTGGGTGTTGACGACTATCTCCACATTCCTAGGCTGAAAACCGTCCCTTCTCATCAGACCCAGGAGGTTGTGGTAGGCTTTTAACCTCCCCGGGTCGATGACGATGACGTCGGTGTCGAACTTCAACAAGTATGTATTGGAGCAGTCTGCAAACGCCTTTCCCCAGACGTACGCGAAAACGTTCTCAAAAACCTTCATCTCCTCATCGCCGTCACTACACCGTGACAACCGCAAGCCGTAGCGACGATGACCGATCTCGCATTCTTCGCAAGTTCGACGAGCTCCCTGAACTTCTCCCCCCTAAAACCGCCCAAACCCGGCTTTATCTGCTCGCTTACGAGGACGAAAGCCTCCGGTATGCAGAATTCGATTAGCCTGAACATCGGGCAGGGTTTTCTCAGTCCGGTTACTGGGCAGACCTCCGGTTCGCTGCACCCCGGCAGACATCGCCCCTCTCTGTTGTACGTAACAACCGCGCTACCATCTGAAAAACTGAAAATCGTTCTCGAAGGTAGCGCCGACAAAAAGTGCTCTGAAGTCGAAAGGTCTGGTCTGAACTCCAGAGCTGTCAAGGCTTCGGCGGCGACGTGGACGGGTGCGGCGGGTATTATGTAGCTAACTTCGAACTTCTCAACGAGATCTATCAGATCCTTAGCTGAGCCCTTTACGAACTTTTCCGGATATCTTTTCGCTGCAACGCAGTTTTCGTTCACGTCGACGATGAGGAAGTCCCTATCTTCAAAATACTTGGCAGCTTCGATGCCTACGTTTCCCCCGCCAATTATGAGTATCATCTCTGCAGAGCTTTAACGAGGTCTCTCAGTGGATTCTCGCGACCGCAGTTGCAGCAAACGACGAAAACGTCCTGCTCGCCCTTATCTATCAACGTCACGTCGCTCCCCGGCTTCGTGTCTATGTACCACACGATCCTGTCGAAGCTCTCTCCGCACGACTGGCAGTTCATCTTGTTCGAGTTCTCTCTCACCCACTTCAGAAGCTCTATGGACGATATCTTCTCAGCGCCGATGACCTCGTTCAGCACGCCCATGTTGAGAGTTATTTTGAAAATTTAAAATTTAACGGTGAAGTAGGAATGCTGAAGCGCTGTGGAAAGTCGAAGACTTGTCGGATGAACTTGTTCTGCGACTCGACAAGCTTAAATTGTGAAGGGAGAGGATGCTGAAAATGTATGAAATTCGACGTCGCCATAGTCGGAGCCGGACCGGGAGGTCTCTTCGCAGCCTACAAGCTTTCTGAAAAGCTGAGCGTGGCGATATTCGAAATGGGGAGAGAGATCAGTAAGCGTAAGTGTCCCGTAAACCTTGCGGAGACCTTCTGCAAAAAGTGTAACCCCTGCAACGTAACCTCTGGCGTCGGCGGAGCGGGCGGGCTTTCGGACGGTAAGCTGAATTACGTGCACCCCGAATACCCTTCGAGCTTCACGGTCGGCGGAAACTTCGACTTCATCGACCCCAAGTATCTCATAGAGAAGATGAACGAGGTCGACGAGATCTTTCTCAAGCACGGGGCTCCGGAAGAAGTTTACGGCGAGGATGAGGAGAAGATAAAGGAGTTCCTAAGGAAGGCTAATGCGGCCGGCATAGAGTTCGTCCCGCTCCGCCAGAGACACGTTGGCAGCGACGAGCTGCCGAAAGTAATAGGGAGCATCGAGAGGGAGCTGAAGAGGAGAGGTGTGAAGATTTTCACGAACACGACGGTCGTCGACATAAATCCGGAGAAGAAGGAGATAACGACGGATGATGGTAAAAAATACCTTTACGACTTTCTCATACTCGCAGTGGGCAGGAGCGGAGCAAACTGGCTTGAGAGATGGGTCAAGAAGTACAACCTCGAAGTCCTCGACGAGGAAAAGGCGATCGACATCGGCGTCCGCGTCGAAGTTCCGGCGTCGATAATGGACGAGATAACGTCCACGATATACGACCCGAAGCTCCGGGTGATAACGAGGAAGCACGACGACTACATGCGAACGTTCTGCACGTGTCCGAGAGGGTGGGTGATAAGGGAAGACTACGGAGACTTCTGCCTCGTGAACGGACACAGCAAGGTTAGAGAGAAGTCGTCGAACACGAACTTCGCCCTCCTCGGACACTACGTCTTCACCGAACCGTTCGACGAGCCGAACGACTGGGGGAGGGACCTAGCGAGGATAACCACGAAGCTCGGCGGGGGTAATCCGATCGTCCAGAGGCTGAAAGACCTCCGCCTCGGGAGGAGGAGCACCGAGAGCAGAATAAGAAACAACAGGCTCGTTCAGCCGACGCTTAAAACGGCAATACCCGGTGACATAAGCCTCGCGTATCCCGGGAGAGTCGTTGACGACATAATAGAAGCGCTCGAAAAACTCGACAGAGTAATTCCGGGAGTTGCCGACGATTCGACGCTCCTCTACGCTCCCGAAGTCAAGTTCTACTCCCTCAGACTTAAAGTCGACTCGGAGATGCGGACGAACATCCCCTTCATATACGCGGTCGGAGACGGAGCCGGCATAAGCAGGGGAATCGTCGGAGCGGCTGTTACAGGCTTGATAGCCGCCGAGAGCATACTGGGTGAGAAGGAGTGAAATTCTTCGACATAAGGACTCTGAGATCCGAGACTTTGTCGCTCACGATCGAAAACGGTGTGCTCGAAAAGCCGAGATACGTCAGCGAGTCTTCTAAAGCCTTCAGAGTTCTGAAAAACGGCTTCTGGGGATTTTTCGAGGGTAACGTGAGCGACGCGGAAGGTCTGGAAATGGCGGAGAGGTGTGCGATTTTCGAAGGGGACGGAGACATCCTCGAGCTCAGGAGCGAGGGGAGTTACGAAATGAAGGTAAAAGTCGATCCGCGGGACGTGAGCTTGGAGGAGAAGATTGCGCTGCTGAAAGACTTGAGTTCGACGGTTTCAGCTGACAGCGTCAAGATAACTTACTTCGAAAACTACCGCGAGTTCGAATATCGCGACTCCAGTGGCAGCGATGTTCGCTACACTGCAGTGCGGTGCGGGATATCGATCCTCGCCGTTGCGAAGGGAAAAACTCTGCAGGCATACTCGAAGCGCCTCATGAGGGTCGGCGGATACGAGGTGCTCGAAGGAGCCTACGACGTGGCGTCGGAAGTCGGCGAAGTCGTTTCAAAGCTCGTAAACGCCTCTCCACCTCCGGGAGGGGAGATGAACGTGATCTGCGACCCGTCGCTTGCGGGGGTCTTCGTACACGAAGCCTTCGGACACGCAGCCGAAGCTGATCATGTGCTCCAGGGTTCGAGTGTTCTGCGCTCGAAGCTCGGAAAGCGCATCGGGAGCGAGGAGGTGACGATATGCGACGACGCAACGCTTCCGGAGTTCGGCTTCTACCCCTTCGACGACGAGGGGGTTGCTGCGAAGCGAAAAGTCCTCGTCGAGGGTGGTGTGCTTAAGAGCTTCCTGCATTCGAGAGAGACTGCCAAGAAGCTCGGCGGAGAACCGGGAAACGCGAGGAGCGACGGGACGAGCTTTCCCATCGTCAGAATGAGCAACACTTTCATCGAAGCAGGAGACTGGAGCTTCGAGGAGCTGCTTGAGGAGTGCAAGAACGGAGTTTACTTGATCGGCAGCAGAGGAGGCGAAACCGACCCGGCTACGGGATACTTCCAGTTCAACGCCCAGTACGGCTACGTTGTAAGGAACGGAGAGATCGCGGAGATGATAAGGGACGTCTCGCTCAGCGGAAACACGCTCGAAGTTCTCAGGACTGTTAAAGTAGCCAACGATCTCGCCTTCGACCCCGGTTTCTGCGGAAAAGCCGGACAGTTCGTTCCGGTAGCCGACGGGGCACCGCACGTGCTGTGCAGGGCTGTTGTGGGTGGTGTCTGATGGAATGGGAGGTCTACGAGCTCAGCGTCAAAGAAACGTACGCCGAAGTTGAAGCGGGCAAGCTGAAGCTTCTGGGATCGTCGAGGCTGAAGAAATTCGCTGCAAGAGTTCTGATCGACGGGAAAGTTGGTTTCGCTTCCGCCGAGAGTGAGAGGAAAGCCATCGAAATGGCTGAAAAGCTCGCGAAGGTGAGCGGAGAAAAACTCGACGATTTTCCGGTGGAAAAGCCGGCGAAAGTTTCGGGCATATACGACCGTAGAGTTGAAGACTTGACACCAGAATTTCTGCGAGAGGAGCTCGAAAGACTGCAGAACGTTGCCGTAGCGAGGATCTCGCACAGCGTGAGCGAGGTCAAAATTAGAAACTCCTTCGGGTTGGATGTGGAGGAAAAGTCGACGAGCAGCAGCTTGCTGGTCGAAGTCGTCACGGAGGGAAGCGGGTACTGGTACGAGGAGACGCGGTCGCTCGAATTGGATATCGAGGGCTGCGTCGAAAGAGCCAAGCAGCTCGCCGAAATATCGGCGAGGGCTCGAAAGATAGAGAAGGGCGTTTACGACGTCGTGCTGTCCCCGCTGGCTGTCGACCAGCTCTTCTCGAACACGATTTATGCAGCCCTCTCGGCGGAAAACGTTGTCAAGGGGAGGAGCCCGCTGAAGATCGGCGAGTACTTGGGGGAGCTGAAAATGATCGACGACGCCACGCTGAGCGGTGGGCTGAACAGCTGCTCATTCGACGACGAGGGAGTTGCTGCGAAGCGAAAAGTCCTCGTGGATGGAGAAGTCAAGAGCTTCCTCACGGACTGGAAGCACTCGAAGACCTTTGGCGTTACGGGGAACGGTTTCAGGGAGGAAGTTACCCTTCCCCCGTCGCCTTCACCCACCAACGTCGTTGTTGAGACGAAGAAATGCGACGCGGAGGATGCGATATACGTGCACCAGTTCATCGGCGCTCACACTGCCAACCCCGTGAGCGGAGACTTCAGCTACGAGTGCCACCACGCCACGCTGAACGACGAGCCCGTGAGGCTGATGGTCTACGGAAACGTCTACGAGCTGCTCAGGAACCTCGAAGGTCGCGTGGGCGAAGTAGAGCAGCACGGAAACACCGTCAGCGCCGCGCTGAGGTTCAGAGACGTCAGGGTAGTTTAAGAGACGTTCGAGCTGATCTGCATCGCAAAGCTCCTCGAAACCGAACAACAGCTTATACGAAACTCTGTCTCGCGTCCTTGTCGTCCTTGTCTATAGCCATCAGAATGGCGTAGATCCTTTCAGCCTCGAAAATCAGCCGTCGGAGATCCTGGAAGAACACAGTGAACGCTGCGTAAGGGTGACCGCACGGATAGTCGTACCTCAAGATCGGGCAGCCCTCGCAGCCCACCTTCTGGTAGCGGAGGCAGAAGGAGGTGATCTGGACGCTGACTTCCTCTATAGCCTTGAGGGCTTCGAGTATCTTCCTCCACTTCTTTAGGGCAACTTCGGTGTCGCTGTAACCTTCGTTGAGGTCCCTTTCGAGGTCTTCGAGTGTGTACAGTTCCAACTTCTTCATGCACGTGAGTTGGGGTAGGAGATAAAAACGGCTGCGGAAACTACTCTCATGGATGTCAGGGAGCTGTTGCGAACGCTGCTGAGGGCTTACGAAAGAGCGTATCCGGAAAAATCGGAGAAGGTTAGAGAAATCGAGGAAAAAATCGACGAAATCGCTGAACTCTGCAAGAAGATAGGAGGAAAATGTGTGCGTGTGCTTATCGAGGAACTCGATGCCGACTTCGAAGTCGAACTGCCACTCGACGATCTCTACCGGAAGTACCTCGAACTCGAGGGTCGCAGAAAGGAGCTGGTAGCGAGCTTAATCGACGAAAGGCTCGCGAAGATGCCGGAAAGCAGCAGGGAGAGGTACAAGCTCGCCGCGGAAGCTGCAGACGTAATCGCCGAAATTTTCAGCAGAGGATGGGAAGACGGCTACTGTCCGGCATGCAGAGCGAAGAAGCTGGAATCGAAGCTCCTGACGAACGGAAAGTGGTTCTTCTGTCCGAGCTGTCTCAATGTTTACGACGAGGAGCTCGAATTCGTCCACAGGGTTAAGCTAATCGATGTCGAGATCGCGCTCCTTAAGCTCCTCCAGTAGCCTGCAAGCCTGGCATACTCTGCGCGGCGTGGGCTCCCCGCAGCGCTCGCAGCGGTTGAGCTCTATCTGCGGGTACAAGTTCTGGAGGCACGGGATCAATTTCTCGAAGCTCCTGAGCACCGAGAACTTTCTCCCGGGATACTTCCTCTCGAACTCGTAGAGGAAATCCCTAACCGCAGCTCTAACTGGAAAGCTGCTGTAGGGGCACTCGTCGAACGTGAGCGGAAGACCGTGCAGAAGTCCGTAGACAACGACCTCCTTCTCGTAGACCTCCCTGAAGGGCTTTATCCGTATCACTAATCCTTCCTGCCTGCGCTGCGGCACGAGGCGGGCGAGTCTCTCTATGTCAGCGTTGAGGAAGTTGAGCAGGATCGTCTGTGTCTCGTCGTCGAGGTTGTGACCGGTTGCGAGCTTCGTTGCTCCGAGCTCTCTTGCGGTTCTGTTGAGCAGATACTTGCGGAAGACGCCGCAGTATGTGCAAGGTTTCTTTTCGCCCCTCTTCACCATCTCGTCGAGCGTCATTCCGAAGTTTTCGACGAAGGAAACCACGACGTGCTCCACGTTCAGCTCGCGGCAGACTTTCCTCGCTATCTCCACGGTGTGCGGTCTGTAGCCTTCTATGCCTTCGTCGATCGTGATCGCCACGAATTCGAGGTCTCTACGAAAGCCATAGAGCTTGTTCAGCACGTAAGTGAGCGTTACGCTGTCCTTCCCGCCGCTGAGGGCTATCGCTATCCTGTCACCCCTCTCTATCATCCCGAACCTGTTCACGGCAAACTTGACCCTGCGCTCGAAGTCCTCAACGAAGTGTCTGGAACAGAGAAATCTGTTGGCGTGCCTCTGGAAGTAAACAGCTTCTCTGCTGCACTTCGAACACTTCATAGCTCTCTGAGGTTCGCCCTGCTGTAAACAACCTTAAGAGCTTCAACCCCGCTCATCCGGGCGACTTCGGAAGCTATCCTCTCTATCGGCTCCCTGCTCGTGGCGTGGAGCATGAAGTAGAGGGGGTAGTTCCACTTCTCGCTGGCGACCCTCTCTATCAGGTGCGTTATCTGCGGATACTTCCCGAGAAGCTCGAAAGCGAGCTCTTCGGGCTTGGACGTTCTGACCACCACCATCCCGTTCTCCCGAAACCCCACGCCGCGTTCCCTGAGGACGCCGCTGAAGTCCCTCCCAACTCCGAGCCTTATCAGCTCCTCGATGAGCGAGACAATTTCCTCCTCGCTTCCGAACCGTTTGAACGGTCTCCTCTCGACTGGCAGCGATTCAAGCTTTCTTACCAGGTCTTCCTTTATCCCGAGGTCGCTCACCAGAGGAACTTTTTCCGGTTCAGCTCCTCTCTCGCTCCACGATACTCCCCTGCGAAGGTCGTACTTCACGTCCATCTTATAGACCCTCTTCGTCGGAAGGACAACGTAGTCCTTAACTTCGCAGACTTTCGCTATTTCCTCGACGATCTCTTGTATTTTTTCGATGCTCTCAGCCTTCAGCGTGAACCACACGTTGAACTCCGCATCCCTCAGGAAGTTGTGCTTTACTCTGACCTCGTCGAAGCTGTTGACGACCTTGGCAACTTCGGCGACGTTTTCCGCCCTGAAGCCGACGAGTGCTGCTTGCTTGTAACCGGAAAGCGACCTGTAGTTGACGTTCATCCCGTACCTCTTGAGCACGCCGGTTGCGATGTATTCCCTGAGCTTCCTAGCAACCTCGTCGTAACTTCTACCGAGGTTTTCGGCGAGGTCCTCGATCGGAGTCGTCGACAGCGGGAGGTTGTACTGCACCTCCATGAGCAGCTCGACGTCTATCAGAACTCGATCACCCCCTCGACTTTCCTCTTACCGCTCGCGACCTCCTCTACGAACTTCAGAGCAAACTTCTTGGCTTCTTCCGTTCTGCAATTGCTTACGAGGGATATGAACTCCTCATTTCTCGCAAGACCGGGATAAACCTTCATTCTGACCCCCACGGGCACACCGCTCTCCTTCATGTAGTTCTTAACGAACTCCATCACTTCCAGAAAGCACGCGAGGTCTTTCCTTTCCCTCAACACCTCTTCGAATACTTCCTTCACCCTCTTGGCGACGACACCGCTCTTACCTTCAGTCGTAACCGCGAAGCGAATTCCGTTGACCTCTCCCTCGAAAGGGACGACGACTTCAGTTGACGCGGCATCGTTTGCGAGGTTTACGAGTGTCTTGTTCCTCTTCGCAGCCTCGACGATTTTCGGGTTCAGACTCCTGTCGTCTATCGCAACGACCACGAGGTGGTAATCCGACAGCACGGAGTCGTAGTCGATCTGAGATGCGTCGATTTTCACGAGGTTGACTTTCCCGTCGTCCGCCATCTTCCTAAGCTCCTCTGAGAATTCGAGGGAGAACACCGTTACTTCAGCACCGGCTTCGACGAACTTCTTAGCCCTCGAAGTTCCCACGCCCCCTCCGCCTATGACCGCCACCCTCTTCCCGCTGAACTCTACGTATATCGGTATTCTCATCCCCGAAAATTGGGCGGGGGCTGTTTTTAAAATGTGCTGGACAACTTTTCCCGTTCGGTTCGATATAGTCTGCGGCGGGAGCGTGAGCTGCCTTGGTCTCCGTTGCCATACCGGACTCATTCCGGGAGTTCTTCTCCAACACTTCGTAAACTATTTATTTTATCACAACTCCTAATTACCATTAGCATAAGGAGGTGGCAGAATGCGGTTGTCTGTGAAGATACTGGCAATAGTGATACTGGCAAGCGTAGTTCCGCTCGCCGTTCTGGCGCAGCTGACGATAAGCGGAATCCAGCAGTACGGTGAGCAGGCTAAGAGCGGAGTTATAGATGTCAGTCAGGATTACCTCACAAGGGCAGGGCAGGAAGCTGTGTATATGAAAGCTCAGGATCTAGCCCTCCATATTCAGACCTACATCCAGATGAAGATGAAGCTCGAAAACAAGACCATGCTAACGACGTTCGATCTCATACAGGACCCCGAGTTCAGAAAGCTCGCCACGCAGAGATGGGGTGCGATGGAATACACATGGGTCGGAGCTGGCAATAGGGTTGGGGACAGGGACATAGCCGTTCTCCTGGCACACCCAGCCTTCGTCGGAGAGTACGAGAAGGCGCTGGGCTTAGACCTCGCGACCTTCCTGAGATGGAACGAGACCATGCCAGATCTGTACAACCTCCTGCTCAAGATAACTGAGAACCCCGAAGCGCCGCAACCGGTCTGCGGATACTACAAGTGGGACGACCCGAGGACACCCGAAAAGGAGGAGATTCCCAAGTACCTCTGCCACTATCCGACGACTGTAAAGGTCTACGATCCGCTGACAAAGTCGCAGCTCTGGGTAGTTGCGGGGACTTCGGCTTACATAGACGGGTATTTCCAGTATCTGACGCAAAACCCGGCTAATCCTGCCGAAAACATCGCCAGCGAAGTTGAAAAGGCTATCTCTTCCGCGATCTCAGCCGTCTACATGAACCTCGCGATCGCCGCCGTTATAGCTGTCGTATTCCTCGTCGTCCTGATATACTACACGACTTCGCAGATAGCGAACCCGATAGTCGAGATGGCTAAGGTTGCCGACAGAATCGCTGAAGGCGAAGTGGAGGCGACAGTCCCGTATCAGGAAAGGGCTGATGAGATCGGAATACTCGCCAAGAGCATCGAGAGACTCAGGAGAAGCATAAAGGTCGCGATGAAGAGCCTCGAAGAAGCCTTAAAGTAGTTTTTTAAACAATTTTTTAAGAGGAAAAGGCTTAATCTTTTCAGCGAAAATTATATCGATGATCGAGGGCTGGCTGATAGACGCCGACTACGTAACCCAGGGCGGCAGAGCCGTTGTGAGGCTATGGTGTAAAGACGAGGAGGGCGTTTTCGTAGCTTACGATCCCTCCTTCAAACCCTACTTTTACGTCCTGGGAGTTGACGAGGAGACGATCGAAAAAGCTGTAGTCAGAAGGAGGGAAGTGATAACTCCGGAAGGTTACGAGATCGTGAAGGCTAAGATTCTGGGAAAGAGCGTTGAAGCCTTCAAGGTCTACGCCAGACATCCGCAGCACGTGCCCGCGTTGAGGGAGTACTTCTCGCAGTTCGGCGAAGTTAGGGAAGCCGATATACCATTCGCCTACAGGTATCTGATAGACAAGGATCTCGCGTGCATGGACGGAGTGAGGATAGAAGGAAAGGAAATGGACGGAGTTCTGAGGAGCTACGAGGTCGAGCACGTAGAGAGAGTTCGCAGGATGGAGTTCCCGGAACTAAAGATACTCGCGTTCGACTGCGAGATGCTCTCGTCCTTCGGAATGCCGGACCCCGAAAAAGATCCGATAATCGTTGTGTCGTACCTCAGGAGCGACGACGAGGAACCGCGGATAATCAGCGGAAACGAGAGGGAAATAATAAGGAGCTTCGTGAAGGTTATCAAGGACTTCGATCCCGATTTGATAGTCGGATACAACCAGGACGCCTTCGACTGGCCCTACATCAGGAGGAGAGCCGAGAGGTGGAACTTGCCCCTCGAAATCGGCAGAGACGGGTCTACTCTGACGTTCAGGGGCGGGAGACCGAAGATCGTCGGCAGACTCAACGTCGACCTCTACGACATAGCGATGAAGATGAGCGAGGTGAAGGTAAAGAAACTCGAAAACGTCGCCGAATACCTCGGAACTAAGGTCGAGATAGCCGACATAGAGGCGAAGGACATCTACAAGTACTGGACGAAGGGGGAAAGGGAAAAAGTGTTCGAATACGCCAAGCAGGACGTTCTGAACACTTGGCTGATAGCGAAGGAGCTTCTGCCCATGCACTACGAGCTCTCAAAGATGATACGCCTACCCGTCGACGATGTTACGAGGAGCGGAAGAGGTAAGCAGGTCGACTGGCTGCTGCTGAGCGAAGCCAGAAAGCTGAACGAGATAGCTCCGAACCCTCCGGAGGTTGCGGAAAGCTACGAGGGAGCTTTCGTTCTCGAACCGGCAAGGGGGTTGCACGAGAACGTCGCATGCTTGGACTTCGCGAGCATGTATCCGTCGATAATAATAGCCTTCAACATCAGCCCCGACACTCTCGGCTGCAGCGAGGACTGCAACGTAGCTCCGGAAGTTGGACACAGGTTCAGGAAGAAGCCGGAAGGCTTCATAACAAGGATAATCAGAATTCTGATCGAAGAGAGGAGGAAGATAAAGGAGGAGATGAAAAAGCACGACTACGACAGTCCCGAGTACAAGCTCCTCGACGTAAAACAGCAGACTCTGAAGGTTCTGACGAACTCCTTCTACGGCTACATGGGCTGGAACATGGCGAGGTGGTACTGCAGGGAGTGCGCCGAAGCCACGACAGCTTGGGGGAGACACTTCATAAAGAAATCCGCAAGGATAGCCACCGAGATGGGTTTCGAGGTTCTTTACGGAGATACGGACAGCATATTCGTCAAGATGCCGGGAAAGGGGCTGGAGGAGCTTGAAAAGCATGTGGAGAAGCTGATCGAGAGGCTGTCGAGGGAGATGCCGATACAGATCGAGGTCGACGAGTACTACAGGACGATATTCTTCGTAGAAAAGAAGAGGTACGCCGGCTTAACCGTCGACGGCAGAATGATCGTGAGGGGGCTCGAAGTCAGAAGAGGTGACTGGTGCGAACTCGCAAAGAGAGTGCAGAGCGAGGTTCTGGAGATAATACTGAAGGAAAGAGATCCGGAGAAGGCTGCGAGGCACGTCAGGAAGGTCGTTGAGATGATTAAGAACGGGCGCGTGAAGCTGGAGGATATCATAATATACAAGGGGTTGACGAAGAAGCCCACGAAGTACGAAGCGATGCAGGCCCACGTAAAGGCGGCTTTGAGGGCTATGGAGATGGGCATAGTTTACCCGGTCGGGTCGAAGGTGGGTTTTATCGTCGTAAAGGGTTCTGGCAGCGTAGGCGACAGAGCCTATCCGGTAGACCTGGTAGAGGATTTTGACGGTGAAAACGTAAGGATAAGGACGAGGAGTGGCTACGAGGTGAAGAAGATCGATAAGGTCTACTACATCGACCACCAGATAATCCCGGCTGTCTCGCGGATACTGGAGAGGTTCGGATACACGGAGAGCTCTCTGAAGGGTTCATCCCAGCTCAGCCTCGACAGCTTCTTTCAGTAGCTCTTGGATGCGCTTATCAGCTTGACGTTCAGAACGCCGCGAAGCGCTGCTAGGCGGTCCATCAGCTTTTTAACCTCCGCTATGTCTCCCTTCACAAGAATTATCTCCAGGCAACGATCCTCGCTGAGGTGCAGGTGGACGGAGGCGTTGACGACGTTTGTGTGATGCTGAGCATCGATTATCTCGTCCGTAACACCCTTCACGGTGTGGTCGTAAACGACGGCTACTGCACCGACGGTTTCTCCCCTCTCGCTCTCCAGCCACTTGTACTCGGAAAGGTAGTTCCTTATGGCGTCCCTTATGGCTTCACTCCTCGAAGAGTATCCCCTCTCCGCGATGACCCTGTCGAATTCGTCCAGCAGATTCTTCGGCAGACTGACACCAATCCTTGCGATCTCTTCCTCCATAATTTAAGAAATGCTCATATTTATATAAGCGTATCGTTATCTAAAATCCTCAGGATTTTTCCCATGCCCTTGCTTCTCCCCTCCCTGAATATAAACTTCTGACCCTCAAAAACGACGTTCGGTCTGTACTTGAAGCTCATGACCACTCTCCCCCAGTCTCCGGCTTTCAGGTATCCCTTATCTATCTCCTCGAACACGACAGTCTCGGATATCGTTTCGACGTGCATTACTGGCTCGTAACCGGGCTTTATGAGCGTAGGGTGCGTGAAAACGAGAACTTCGGCTTCGAAGCGCTCGACGGCTTTGGGTACCCTCTTCGCAACCACCATGCCCCTTCTGAGGTCTTCGTAATCCACGCCCTTGAGCGCTACTCCGATGATATCCCCGGGCTTCGCCCTGTCAACTCTGAAATGGTGCATCTCTATGCTCTGAACCTTCGCCCTCGCGAAGCTACCGTCGTCGAAAGGTCCGACGAAGACTTCCTCGCCCTCGCGAAGCTCTCCGGCTTTGACGCTTCCACTCACGACCGTGCCAACTCCCGTGACGCGGTATATCTTGTCGATGTACATCAGAAAATCCTCGCGCGCGGTATATCTCTTAGGTAGATGGTAGAGAAGTCTTTCGAGGACATCGTAACCTTCGAGCGTTATCGCAGATGTTAGGACGATCGGCGATACGAGCGGGTTTTCCGCCATGAGCTTCGCAACTTTTTTCGCCTCTTCAACCCTCTTCACGAGCATCGGAATCCTTCCGACCGTCTTCAGCAGCTTGGCGACGTCGCTCACGACCTGCTTCACCCTCGCCGAATCTACCATGTCGATCTTCGTGATCGCAACTATTACCGGTATTTCCATCGCTATCGTTATTCCGAGGTGCTCCTTCGTCATCCTCATCACTCCGTCGTTCGCCGCTACGACGAGTAACCCGTAGTCGATCTTTTGTCCTAAAATTCCCCTTATCGTCGTCCTCAGCCACGGTTCGTGACCAACTGTATCCACGAAGCTCACGAGCTTTTCAGCCTTCTCCACAATCATGGCCTTCTCGCTCTTGCTCGCAGGGTTCTTCATCCTCATCGCTTTTCCGTCTCGGAAGCCGAGGACGGCGAAGCTAAGCTCAGCGCTCAGACCTCTCTCTATCTCGTGCTTCAGGACGTCGAGGTATATCCTCGCGGAGCCGCTACCGTCGTCCGGCTTTCCGGTTATCAGGCATCCCACGAGCGTCGACTTTCCGTGATCGACGTGTCCAACGGTGCCGACGAGAATATGTTCCTTCGCGCCCCTCTTTACGATCTCCACTATGCCGACGTATCCCCCGTTCACCTCGTACCTCTCGACCGAGCTTATCTCCGCCTCCACCTCCTCGGCGAGACGTCTGAGAACACTTAGAGTTTCCTCAAAAGCCTCCTCGCTCAGACCCTTAACGCTTCCGCTGTCGGAGACGCCTACGACGTAGTAAGCTTTCCCCTTCCCCATTATGATTCGATGATTCATCTGGCAGGCGAGCTGGCGGAATCTGCCCTCCTTCAGGTGGTAAGAGCCGAGGTACTCCTTAAACTCTACGTTCTCACCCTCGCCCCTCTCGACGAGTTTGGCGAGCTTTTCCACAGATAGGCTCTCTACGGAGAACAATATATTTGTTGTGTTCAGGAGAATATCTTCGCCTCGACCTCCCTGAATTCCTTATACTTCTGCACGATCGTCCTCCCGTCTATAAAGGGCACGTCGTTCTCCTCCGCATATCTCATCGCGTCCTCCTTCGAGAGAGCTTTTCCTGTTTCAGCGTCGAGCATCTCGCAGATCGCAACCGCTGGAGCAACTCCAGCCATCTCCGCCAACGCTACGCTGAGCTCCGTTTGCCCAACGCGCTCGTAAACCAGTCCGTCTGCAGCTCTAAGCAGAGCCACGTGTCCCGGGCTGCGGAACTCGCTTCCGAAGTCCACTTCTCTCCCGAGCATGACCTCGTCGACGACCTCGCCGAGCCTGCTTATCGTCAGAGCCCTGTCCCTGTCCGTTATGCCGGTGAAAGTCCTGCGGTGATTCACCCACAGCGAGAAGGAGCTGCGTGAGTCGTAGCTTATGTCAAAAGCTGCCACTTTTGCGAGCTGCGGCATCTTCTCACTTGCAGCTGCAAGAACGTCGTGCATGAAGGGCAAGCCCAGCTTCCTGGCTGCTACCGGATGGATGGCGACACATATCAGTCCGCCGCCGTCGATGCGCATCTTCGCGACATCCTTTGGTCTGACGTGGATAGCCGGTATGGCGAGGTCCGTCTCTCCCTCGCGGTCGTCGAAGTCGTAGATCAGCACGAACTCTCCCTTCCTGAACCTCTTCAAAGCCTCCTCGAAGTCGATCATAGGAACACCTCCACCTCCACCATGTCTCCGTCCTCAAGCCCGAGCGAGTTCCTCAGCTTAACTGGAGCTATGATCTCTAGGACGTCTGGCGGATAATGAGTCCTCTTCGGCAGAACTACCGCGCACTCCGTGTCTTTTATCTTAGCCTTAAAAGCCTTCACGTCCCCAAATGTGCGGTTTTCGGATCTGAACCCCTTTATCAGTATTCCCTCCTCCCTTTCGAGCATCCGCCGGAAGTGCATCTGTTCGCGCGGGATCTTAAGGTTCAGTGTTCCGGGGTAAGGATCGAATCCGAGTTTCTCTCGGAACTGCTTTCTATAACCGTCGAGGGAGACGTAGTATCTACCCTCACCGAGACCGCTGAAGACGCGTCCGCTGATCTTTATCCACTCGGGACCCTCGAAGATCTTCTTGTAGTCGAGGTACTCCTTGTAAAGGGCGTCGATGCCCTTCTCCGTTATCACGACGAACTGCCCGTCCTTCGTGAGGTTCCTTTCGATTAACCCTTCTTCTTCGAGTTCTTTCAACCTCCTCGCAGCCGTCTGAAGGCTGGTTCCGGTCTTCTCAGCAAGTTCCCTCGCTGATATCTTCAGAACCCTGCGGGACGCGTTCATGAGGGCCAGGACCTTGAGAAAGTCCATCCTCGTGACTTCTGGCATCTCAGGAATGAGAAGCTTCTCAGAATAAAAAGGTTTCTGGAACGATTAATCTGCCCTGCTGGAGTCGAGTATGGACAAGAGCTCGCTCGCGTCGATCTCCCCGATTCCGATGGCGGAATCCGCAGCTCCGTAGGACACGTATATTTTATCGTCTACGAGCTGCGCTCCGCAGGGGAAGATCGTAAACGGTCTGTCTCCGTAGACCTCCCAACTCTCCTTCGGCGCCATTATATAGTGCGGTGTGACAGCCTCGATCGCACCTTCGTCGTTTATCAGAGCTGCAAAGACCTTGTAGCTCTTCATTTCGGCGTCTACTGCGTGGATTAAGACCACTCTCTCGCCGTCCACTTCGACTGGAGGTGTACCCCAGCCGAGCTTCTCTTCGAACGGCTCTGGGTTAAGGGCTAAAGCCGTGTCGCTCACGTTCACTTCCGTGAACTTTTCGTAAGTCAGAACGTCGTCGGGAATTTCGCTGACGACCATGTAGAACTTTTCGTCCCTCATGTGAAGGCGGTGGAAGAGTTTCAGACCGTCCTTCGTCTCGACTATGAACGCGTCCTTGTCGCTGACGACGAATCCTCTGAGCTCGGGAGCTAATCTGAAAACGCAGAGCTTGCGCCACGAGCGCTCGTAGATCGCTGCAACCGGAAGTGTTCTCTCGACCCTCCTCACGGGGTCGAAGTAGTTGACGGTTCTGCCGCAGTAGACCATAACCCTCTTGCCCCTCACGACGCTGACCCTCGGGTCTTCGACTCCCCATAGATCGAACTTGTTGTCCGGTAAGACCGTGATCTCCGCCGTATAGTGTCCGCTGAACGTGTTATCCTTTATGTCTCTCATCGGAACGAAGAGTTCCGCCACCGCGCTGGCGTACGTGAAGTATCCCAGAACTATCCTTGCAAATATTATCGCCTCCTCGTCCTCGCAGAGCATCGCTGGATTGAACACCGTGACCGGGTTGTCGATAGGGTACTTTTTGAGGTGTATCCTGTTTGCAGTTATGACGCAGACTCTCTTTACAATGTCTACGGTTCTGTTCTCCCGGCATAATTGAGTGCTCAGCTCGCACATCGGCTTGAACATTACCCTCGCGTATCCGGTTTCCTTTTAAACCTTTCTACCTTTCTTTTAATTGCTAAAAATTCACAAGCCCGAACAGTTCTGGGGTTGCGAAAGCTGAGAGCGTCAGATGAGGTTAAATAACTCTGGCGCAACTCTGCGCGTGAAGAAATGGGTCACGTTCGCAATACTTGCGTCGATATACTTCCTCGTCTACTTCCACAGGACGTCGCCGGCTGTGCTTGCAGACATACTGGCAGCGGAATTCAGTGCTTCGGCGCTGGCACTCGGCTTACTGTCCTCAGCCTACTTCTACCCATACGCGATCCTCCAGATACCGGTCGGTGCAGCTTCGGACTACATCGGTGCTAAAAAGGTCATCTTCTCGTTCACACTCACAGCTGCTGTTGGATGCCTGCTCTTTGCGCTGGCGAGCAGCTTCGAAATGGCTACGCTGGCTCGCTTCCTCATAGGCGTCGGCGTCGCCGGTGTTTATGTTCCAACGCTCAAAGTCATCTCCAAGATCTTCGAACCGAGGGAGTTTGCGACCACCATCGGAATACTGTTCGCGGTCGGGAACTTCGGAGCCATATTCTCGACGCTTCCGCTCGCGTACGCCGTGAACACGATAGGCTGGAGAGAAACCTTCCTCATTTTAGCCGCTCTCACACTTTCCTTGGTCGCTCTCTCCACGATGGTCGCCGACGTCAGGAGTGGGGAAAGGATAAAGCTCTCCGACCTCCCGAAGGTCGTGAGGGAGAGAAACCTCTGGCTGCTCGGAGTCTCTGGAATGCTCCGCTACGGAGTGATGATGGGTTATCAGGGGCTTTGGGGAGGAGCTTTCTTAATGACTGTCTACGGAATGGACAGGGAGCTTGCCGGATCGATTCTGCTATCCGCCGCTCTGGGAACGCTCGTATCGTCTCCGCTGATGGGGCTTCTGTCGGATCGCGTCTTCGGCAGAAAGGAGACGCTGATGTTCGGAGCAATCGGCTTCCTGATCTGCTGGTTCCCGCTGACGTTCGCCACGACTTCACTGAGCGTCGCTCAGCTCTTCGCGATATCCTTCGCCCTCGGGTTCTTCAGTGGCGCTGGACCCGTAGCCTACGCGTTGGTCGTGGAGTCTTTCCCCCTCAGAATGACCGGTCTGGCTACGAGTGTGCTGAACGTGTTTCCCTTCATCGGGGCTTCGCTGTTTCAGGTTCTCATGGGCTACATGCTCGACGTGGGCATGGGGTACTCGGAAGTCTTCGCCACCTGTCTGGCAGCATCGCTCGTGTCGCTGCTCTGTCTGCTCATGATAAGAGAGGATCGATAGAAACGTGCCTTTCGAAAGCATCTGCGAGGGCTTCAGCCCAGTCTTCCACTACCTCGATCTTAACTCCCAGGTATTCGGAAAGAGCGTCGACGAGGTTTCGGTTCCAGAAAAGACCGTGCAAGTACGTTCCCCACGTCATCCCGTCTTCGCTGACGCACCCCTCGTCTTCGAACAGTCTCCTCTCACTTCTCGTAACCCCCTTGTGTATCTCGTAGCCCCAGACGTACTCTCCCCTTAGCTTGCCTATTATCGCAGCATCGGCGACGACCCTCTTTCTCACCTGCCTCGTCGTCTTTCTGAACTCCCTGAACTCCGTGACAGCGTCGAGCAGTCCAAGTCCTTTGAACCTTCCGCGGCAGCTCTCAACTCCGTAATCTATGAGCTCCCTTCCGAGCATCTGGTATCCTCCGCAGATACCTATTATGGGCTTCCTTCCGGCTACCTTCTTTAGCTCGTCGCCCCACTTCTGTTTCACAAACTTCAGATCAGCCACGGTATCTTTGCTCCCTGGGACTATCACGACATCGTAACCTTCTAAACTACCCTTTGCGAAGCAGCAGACACCTCTTATCGGCTCGAAGTCCGTGTAGTTCGACATTCTCGGGAGGCGAAGGATCGCCACTCTGCCGCAGTCCTTCCACTCCTCAACGTTGAGCGAGTCCTCGCTCGGGAGCGGGAATTCGAGGTGCGGCAGAACTCCTAGCACCTTAACGCCTGTCATCTCTTCGAGCTTCGATATCCCCTCCGCCAGCACATCGCTCCTGCCGCGCAGCCTGTTTATCACGAAGCCCTTAACGAGTTTCCTAACGTCTTCCGGCAGAAGAGCGTAGGAGCCGTAGAGAGAGGCGAAGACTCCGCCCCTGTCTATATCTCCAACTACGACCATGTTCGGTTTCGCAAGCCTAGCCATGTAGATGTTCGCAACGTCCCTGTCGTAGAGGTTTATCTCCGCCACACCGCCAGCACCCTCAATAACAATAATTTCGAACTCATTTGCGAGTTCCTCGAATGCTCTCCTCACGATCTTCTTGATTTCATCGAGCATCTTCCAGTACTCGAATATGTCCACGTCTCCAACGGCTTCACCCATGATGACGAGCTGCGAGACCCCTTCGCCCTTCGGCTTGAGAAGGATCGGGTTCATCCTCGCATCGGGCTCCACGCCGGCTGCGAACGCTTGGTAAGCCTGAGCTATCGCGATCTCCTTTCCGTCTGACGTTATATAGGAGTTCAGACTCATGTTCTGCGCCTTAAACGGTGCTACGTCGTACCCCCTCTTCGCGAGAACCCTGCAGATTGCGGCAGTTACAACACTCTTACCCGCGCTGCTCGAAGTGCCGGCTACCATTATCGGCTTCACAGCTCTGCTCTGCGGAGCGGAAGAAAAGGGCTGCGATGAACTTATTAACCAGCCGCGAACTTGCGACATGGAGGACGTGACAATAGGTCTCGAAGTCCACGTCCAGCTCAACAAGCTCAAGACCAAACTATTCTGCTCATGTCCTCTCAACTACCACGACAGCCCTCCGAACACCCACGTTTGTCCGGTCTGCTTAGGTATGCCGGGGGCTATGCCGGTAGTTAACAGAGAAGCCGTAAAGGCTGCGATAAAGGTCGCACTCGCTCTGCACGCAGAAGTTCAGCCTTTTACGGTCTTCGACAGAAAGAACTACTTCTACCCGGACCTCCCGAAGGGCTTCCAGATAAGCCAGTACGACCGCCCGCTCGCACTCGGAGGATACGTGACGATCGAGGTGGACGGCGAGGAGAAGAAAGTGACGCTGAAGAGAATACACATGGAGGAGGATCCGGGAAAGCTAGTTTACAAGGGCTCGATAACCACCGCAAAGTACTCGCTCATCGACTACAACAGAAGCGGTGCCCCCCTGCTGGAAATCGTTACGGAGCCGGTGATACGTTCCCCGAAGGAGGCGAGGGCTTTTCTCAACAAGCTCCGCATAATCCTCGAATACCTCGATGTCTGCGACTTCGAGCTCGAAGGGGCAATGCGTGTTGATGCGAACGTATCGATCACCGGCGGAGGCAGGGTGGAGATAAAGAACATCTCGTCTTTCAAGGGCGTCGAGAAAGCTCTGAACTACGAGATAATGAGGCAGAGGAACCTTCTGAAGATGGGAAGGAGTGTGGTTAGAGAAACTAGGCACTTCGACGAGTCGCAGAATATCACCGTGTCGCTGAGGAGCAAGGAGGAGGAGCAGGACTACCGCTACTTCCCGGAGCCGGACCTCGTTCCGATACACACTGAAGAGCTGCTCAGAGAGGTCGAGGGCACACTGCCCGAGATGCCGGAGGAAAAGAGAGAGAGGTTGAAGGCGCAGTACGGCATAGGAGACAACTACGCGAAGGTTCTGATCCTGGACGCGAAGATGGCGGACTACTTCGAGAGAGTCGCGAAGCTCGTAGATGCGAAGCTGGCTGCGAGCTGGGTCGTTGACGTGCTTCGCGGCGAACTGAACTACCGGAGCTGGAACTTCGCGAAGTGCTTCGAAGTCTTCCCACCCGAGGAGTTCGCGAAGCTCCTCAGTTACTTCAGGGAGGAGAGGGTAACGGAAAAGGGTGTCGTCGAGGTTATAAGGACGAAGCTCGACGAGGGTGGCGAGGTGGACGAAATAATCGAAAAGAAGAAACTATTCGCCATACCAAAAGACGAGATCGTTCGGTTCTGCAGGGAGGCTATAGAGGAGAACCCGAAGGCTGTCGAGGATTACTACGCCGGCAAGAGGCAGGCTCTGAACTTCCTCGTGGGGCAGGTAATGAAGAAGACGAGGGGAAGAGCCGACCCGGCAGAGACTGCCAGAATACTGAGAGAGCTCCTCGGATGAGGGTTGCGGTAGTGGTACCTGTATCTCCCTTCGAATCGCCGAAAGCCGTGGAGGAGAGCGTTAAAGCCATAAAATCCCTCGACTACGACTCGTTCGACGTAAAGATAGTCTACGTCGTCGACGCAAACGAGGAGTGCGCGAAGAAACTCCGCGAGCTAGGCGTGGATGTTCTTTACCGCAGCGAACCCAGAGGCAGAAGGGGTGGAGCCCTGAACGATGCGGTAAAGTTCCTCGAAGACTTCAGCCCGGAATACGTAGCCGTCTTCGACATAGATTCGAGACCGGAAAGGAACTTCGTCGTCGAGTGCGTCAGAGCCCTCGAAAACTGCGGGAGCTGCTACATCGCGTCGGCGAAGAGGTATATCATCAATGGCGTCAACCTCGTCTCCGAGACTGTAGAAGCGGAGTACTATCTGATCAACTTCCTGCTCGAAAGAGCGGCCTGGAAGCAGTTCAACGGGCTGATAGGGGTTCTGCGCTACGAGCTGCTGAAAGAGGGGCTGAATGAGGATGCTGTTACTGAGGATGCCGACTTCGCGACGAGGATGCACGCGAAGGGGTATAAAGCAATTCTGGTGAAGACGACCAGAGTCTACGAAGAGGCGCCGATGAGCTGGAGGGAGCTGTACTCACAGAGGAAGAGGTGGTACTACGGAGGTCTGCAGCTCTGGAGGTACAGAAAGCTGCTCGGAGGAAGAGTTAAAATTTCATGGATTCTCTCACTCACACTGCCTTACATAATTGCCGTATTCCTGCCGCTCCTGATACTTGCTCCGCCGCTCGTTCTCTACCACTACCGCAAGCTCTCCAAGCTCAAGGTCGTTATCGGACTGACTATACACACCATCCTGCTGCAGACGGCAGCCATCGAGGCTGTGCTCAGATACGTCTTGGGAAAGGGCGTCGAGTGGGGGAAGCTGCGGAGGGGAGCGGAAGTGTTAAATTGAGCTACCGCAAGGAACTGCGATGCTAACTTTAGCACTGCTGATAATACTCAGCGGGTTCAACGGAACTGCGCAGCTCAGCGTTGTCGGAGACAACTACTCGCAGATTTTTAATGTTACAAACGGCAGCGTTATCGAGCTACCGGACGGTAGCTACGAGCTGAGGCTTTTTGCGCTGAACAAAACCTTCGTGAAGTTTGTCAAGATCCCAGACGATAAAGTCGTGGAGTTCAACCTCAGGTTCACGAACTCACCGGAAAACCTTTCCGTAGTTTACCACACGTTTATTTACGCCTCCAACGGCGTAAGGGTGGACGAGGCGATACTGATCTCCAACGTCGGCAGCGAGAACTTTGAGGGCGATTTGGCTGTGCCCCTTCCGGAATTCGACAATCTGAGAATAAAGAAGTCAGCTCTCAGCTTCCGGAACGCATTCTTGAATGACTCCAACCTAATCTTCGACGACCTGCTCGTTCCGGCGAATTCGAGCGGCGAGATCGTGATTGAATACGAACTCAAAGGCTGGAAGTTCCACAGAAAGGCTAACGGTAGCTTCGTCGTGCTTTCGAGTCTGAGGGTTTCGAAGTACAGCGGGCTGAAGTATCAGGGCGACACACTCACCTACAGCGTTTTCAGGGGTAACGATTCGTACTACGAGATCGAACTCATGAGATCATCCTTAGACTTTCCCTGGTACGCTGCAATATTCCCAGCAACCATTTTTGCAGCCCTTTCACTTCGGAGGGGAAGATGGAAAGTATGAGTCCGTGCGGTACACTCTGCCCTTCGCCACGGCTATCAACTCCCTTCCCCTCCTGACCTCCATGATGTAAGCTGCGGTGCGTTTGCCCAGGTAAACCTCCCTTGCCTCAGCCGTCAGCTCATCTCCTGGCAGCGCAGCCTTTAGATAGCTTATCGAGACGTCGAGAGCTAACGCGAGCTTGCCGTGACTGTTGCTCGCGAGCGCGAATGCAAGATCGGCGAGCGAGAAGATTACGCCACCGTGACACACGTTCGCGGCGTTCAGGTGCCTCTCTTCTACAACCATCCTTACCTTCGCGTAGCCCTCCCGGACTTCCAGTATTTCTACGCCGAACAGTTCGAAGAGCTTGTCGTTCCTGAACATGTAATCCGCTACTTCCATGCTTCCGGTGCGCGCGCAGGCTATAAATTCCAAACCCTCAAAACTTCAGCCGCCGATATTGATCGCCAAGCACTCCGACAAGCTTATAAAACGGTTGGTCTAGCTCTGCATGAGGGCCCGTGGCTCAGCCTGGTTAGAGCGCGCGCCTGATAAGCGCGAGGTCCGGGGTTCAAACCCCCGCGGGCCCATGC
>JBEVCD010000034.1:0-22806 GCA_040514265.1 Archaeoglobaceae archaeon
TTGATCTGGGCACAACATAACCGAGCCAGTCTATGAAGGAGTCTCTCTTGAATTCAGGAACAGAAACGTGAATCTCTGTTTTTCATCGGCTGTCTCAACCCTTATATCCACGGGTGTGTATTTAGCAACTCTCTTAAGATGGTACTTGGTCTCATCAGGCGTTGCTGCAATTTCAGAACCCCGCTGAGCGGTACAGCCTTTTCGCTCTTCACGAGATCTAAGTTCTGAGAAGTTCGCTTATGTGGTGCTTCTTGAAGTTTTCGAGCTGCTCCTCGCTGAAATACCACACCCATTTCCCGTCGAGCTTGAAACCCCTTAAACCGTGCTTTCTCAAAGGCTTGAGAACAGCATGTATTATAGAAGTTGTAGTAATTTCATAGGCGTTGTATCTTCTGCATATTTCCTCAACAATTCCCCGGGCTGTCATTGCTCTTTCCGCATTTTTAAGCACCTCAAGAACATCTCCTTCTTGGGCTTCTCCTTCACCCTCTCCCCGTAACTGATGAACTTCGCAGAAACATGGTTTCCATCAACTCAGCGTTTTTCCCGCAAGCTCTGCCGGGGCGTAGAAGTAAACGTTCACAGTTTTGCCCTCTGTCAGCACTCCTCCAGCTGTTCGATCTTGCTGCATCTCTTCTCGAGGACATTGAAACCTTTCATACAGCTCAAGGAACTTCTCCAGCACGGATTTTTGGGTTTACACAAAGCCAGTCCGGTTCATCGTACACCACGGAACATCCAGCAGCTCTGACCTCTTCCCACTTCCAGACGGCTAAGCGTCCGGCAGGAAAATGTTATTTACACTAGCGGTGACACAGATCTGTGGGACACTCCGGCGCTGGTGTTCTGGGAGCTCACAAGAGCTTGCAGTCTGGCTTGCAAACACTGCAGAGCCGAAGCCGTTACTAGAAGACATCCCGACGAGCTGACGACCGAAGAGTGCATTTCTCTGATCGACGAGCTCTCGACACTTAAACCGAAGCCCACGATCATAGTGACCGGCGGCGATCCGATTATGCGAGACGACCTGTTCGAAATCCTCGCCCACGCGACGTCGAATCTCAGAGTGGCTGTAGCTTTCAGCGGAACGAGGAAAGCCGCGAGGAGAGTGGAGGATCTGAAGGAAGTTGGAGTCGCGAGGATAGCTGTGAGCGTAGACGGAAACGAGGAGGTCCACGACAGCTTTAGGGGTGTGAGGGGTAGCTACAGGATGAGCGTAGAGCTGCTTGAGGCTGCTAAGAGTGTGGGGCTACCTTTCCAGATAAATACCACCGTCAGCAGAGAGACGATTGACAGCCTGCCAGAGGTCGCAAAACTTGCAGCCTCGCTCGGCGCTGAGATGTGGGACGTCTTTTTCGTCGTCCCGACGGGGAGAGCGAGCATCGACTTGATGCCGAAACCCCAGGAATTCGAGGACATCCTCTGCTGGCTCTACGACGTCGCGAAGCGGACAGGCATGAGCGTGAAAAGTTCGGCAGCCACGCACATGCGCAGGATAGAGGCTATGAGAGGGTGTGGCGAGATGCCGACCGTCGGGGAGTTGTATCGAAAACTCTCGAAAAGACTCGACGAGCTTCCGATAGCGGCGAGAGTTGCGAAGGGTTCGATAGGGAGGATTCCGGGGATAACCGACGGGAGGGGGATGATGTTCGTGAGTCACGTTGGCGAGGTTTATCCGAGCGGTTTCCTCCCGATCTCGGCTGGAAACGTAAGAGAGAGAAGTGTCATCGAGATCTACAGGACTTCCAGGATATTCGTCGAGCTTCGCGATCCTGACAGGCTGAAGGGGAAGTGCGGAGTCTGCGAGTACCGCCGCATCTGCGGGGGAAGCAGAGCGAGGGCTTACGCCGTGCACGGCGACTATTTGGCTGAAGAGCCGTGCTGTACGTACGTTCCAAGACGATTGTCGAAAACAAATTCGTCAAATCGTTAAATTTATAAAGATCGAAACTGCTTTTCTTCGTGGAGTTCCGCGATGTAGCTGAGAGAATCTGCGGCGACATAGTCCTAGCCGAAGATCACGGCAGTGCGATGAAGAAGTGGAGGCAGCTGTTCAGGCTCACGCAGACCGAAATAGCCCGTCGCCTCGGAGTCGTCCCCTCGGTAATCTCCGACTACGAGAACTCCCGAAGGACTCCGGGTGTGAATTTCGTAAAGAGGTTCGTCGAAGCTCTGATTGAAGCCGACGCCGAGAGGGGTTACGAGGTTCTCTCGAAGTACAGACAGATATTCGAGGTCGGGTCGGCGATCGTGGACATAGCCGAATACTCGAAGCCCTGTACCGTCGAAGAGTTCGGCGAAGTCATAGAGGCGGAGAGACTAAACGATTACTTCCGCAACATCAACGGTCACACGGTAATAGACAGCATAAAGGCTATCCTCGAAATGAGCGCCTTCGACTTCTACCGCCTCTACGGGCTGACGAGCGAGAGGGCTATGATTTTCCTCGGAGTGACTACGGGCAGATCTCCGATGGTAGCCGTGAGGGTCTCAAACCTGAAACCGGCAGCGGTCGTCCTCCACGGGCTGAGGGCTGAGAGCGTCGATAGGGTTGCGAGGATGATAGCCGAAATCGAGAAGCTCCCCCTCCTCGTCACGAGTCTCGAAGTCGAAGAGATGGTTTCCCGCCTCAGGGAGGTGTTCGTTTGACGGGGATAGTTTCGTACGGAACTTACATCCCGCGCTTCCGCATAAGGGTAGAGGAGATCGCCAGGGTCTGGGGAGAGAATGCTGAGACCATCAAGAGCGGTTTGGGCATTCAGGAGAAGTCCGTGCCGGATATGGACGAGGATGCAGCTACCTTAGCTGTCGAGGCTTCGAGGGAAGCCGTTAGGAGGGCTGGAATAGATCCAAGAAAGATAGGAGCTGTCTTCGTAGGCTCCGAGAGTCACCCCTACGCTGTGAAGCCGACGGCAACGATAGTCGGCGAGGCGCTCGGAGTGGGGAACGAGTACTTCTGTGCAGACCTCGAATTCGCTTGCAAAGCCGGAACGGCTGCGATGCAGATATGCTACGCGATGGTGAAAGCGGGAATGATAGACTACGGTCTCGCAATAGGCAGCGACACCGCTCAAGCAAAGCCGGGAGATGCGCTAGAATACGCTGCCGCAGCCGGTGCTGCGGCGTTCATCATAGGCGACGATGCCATAGCTGAGATAGAGGCAACATACTCCTACACCTCCGACACCCCCGACTTCTGGCGGCGCGATCTGCAGCCGTATCCGAGCCACGGAGGTCGCTTCACAGGCGAGCCAGCCTACTTCAGGCACGTGATCGGGGCAACGAGGGGTCTGATGGAGAAGTTCGGCTACAGGGTCAGCGATTTCAGTTACGCAGTTTTCCACATGCCCAACGCCAAGTTTCCGCTGAGGGCTGCGAAGATTCTCGGCTTCAGCAGTGAACACCTCGCTCCGGGTTTGGTGGTCAAAGCGATAGGCAACACGTACTCGGCGTCCTCTCTGATCGGACTGTGCGCGATCCTCGACGTCGCGAAGCCGGGAGAGAAAATCCTCCTTGTCTCCTTCGGCTCCGGAGCCGGGAGCGACGCTTTCGCGTTGGAGGTTACGGATGCAATCACAAACTACCCCAGGGAGCCGAAGGTCTGGGAGAAGATAGAGATGAGAACGTACGTGGACTACGCGATCTACCTCAAGCACAGGAGGAAGATAAGGGTATGAGGGTAGCGATAATAGGGGTCGGTTGCAGTAAGTTCGGGGAGCACTGGGACAAGGGCTTCAGGGAGATATACCTCGAAGCCGGAATCAGGGCTATAGAAGACGCGGGGATAGAGGGGAAGGACATCGATGCTCTCTACGTTGGAAACATGAGTGCCGGGATGTTCCTCAACCAGGAGCACGTCGCAGCGCTTATAGCGGATTACGCGGGTCTGGCTGAGCTGGGCATTCCGGCGGTTCGCGTTGAGGCGGCGGATGCGAGCGGGGGGTTAGCTCTCAGGGAAGCCTATCTCGCCATAAAGTCCGGGCTGCACGACGTCGTGGTAGCAGCGGGAGTCGAGAAGGTCACGGACGTCGGCGACGCTATGAAAATAGCTTCGGCGTCAGCCGATCAGGAGTGGGAGTGTTTCGTCGGAGCAGACATCGCTGCGCTCTACGCGATAATGGCGAGAGTCCACATGAAGCGCTACGGTGGGAAGGAGGAAGACTTAGCCATGGTAGCCGTCAAGAATCACAGAAATGCGGTGTACAACCCTATAGCGCAGTTCAGGAGGGAGATAAGCGTCGAGGACGTCCTCAATTCGCCGTACGTTGCAAAGCCACTTAAGGTGCTCGATTCGGCGCCGATAAGCGACGGGGCGGCTGCCTTGGTCCTCGCGAGCGAAGAGGTCGCGAGGAAGCTGTGCGACGATCCGGTTTACGTTGAAGCTTGCTGCCAGTCCTCCGATTACCTCGCGGTGCACAGCCGGGAAGACGTAGCAGCGATGAGAGCCGTAGCGTTGGCTGCCAGACAGGCTTACAGGCTCGCCGGAATCGAGGCAAGGGACATCGACGTTGCGGAGCTTCACGACGTTTTCACGATTGCCGAGATAATTCAGTACGAGGAGCTCGGCTTTGCAAGGCGTGGAGAGGGTTACAGGCTCGTAAGAGAGGGCGTTACGGAGCTCGGTGGCGACATCCCGACGAACACCTCCGGCGGTCTGAAAGCTTGCGGTCACGCAGTCGGAGCTACGGGGATAAGGCAGATCGCCGAGATCGTTCAGCAGTTGCGCGGTGAGGCTGGGAAGAGGCAGGTGGATGCCGAAATAGGACTCGCCGCCAACGTCGGCGGCACGGGTGCGACCGCGGTTGTTACGATACTCAGGAGGTGATAGTTTGATACCGCGTTTCTGGAGGAAGATAAGGTACAGATACGAGCTCCGCGGCTCAGTATGCAGTAGTTGCGGCTCCGCTTACTATCCTCCGCGCAACATATGTCCGAAGTGCAGAAGGAGAGGTGAGATGAGAGAGGTAACGCTGCCGGAGAGGGGAAAGGTCTTGAGTTACACCGAGCTGCCAGACGGAAGAATAATCGCGCTCGTCGAGCTCGAAAACGGGGTTAGAGTTCTGTCGCAGATTGTTGGCGGCGAGGCTTACGAGGGAATGGAGGTAGTGAGGTGCTTCAGGAGGTTCGGAGAGGAGGGGGAGGACGGGATAATCTACTACGGCACGAAGTTCGCACCTTCAAAAGTTTAATAAACGATTAAAACTGCGAGAATTCATGGAGGTAAGGTATGATGAGGCTGGGTTGGCGTCGATAATCGGGCAGATGATCGAGCAGAAGCTGAGGGAGAAGGAAAAGCTGGTGAGGAATTTGAGGGGGAGCATAACGATAGAGCTCACAGACTTCGACTCCTCGGCGACCGTGTACTTCACTGGCGACAGTGTCATCGTCAGAAACGGAGGCGGCGGGGAGGCACTGATATCCACGGACTTCGAGACTCTGAACAAACTCGCAACAGGCGAGATCGGAACACTCGGAGCCTTGAAGCTGATGCTGAAAAGAAAGCTGAAAATAAAGGGGCTGGGGATGGCTATGAAACTTCAGAGTCTGCTAACCTAGGATCTTCTTGACCACTTTGACGCCGAACTCGTACAGCTCCTCCGCCCTCTCCCTACTTTTACCCTCCGCGAAGATCCTGGCTATCGGCTCAGTCCCGGAGGGTCTTATCAGGACCCACCCGTCCTCGTAGTCTATCCGAGCGCCGTCGACGTGGTTCGCCTCCGGGAACTCCTTCTTCAGCTCTTCGAGTAGTCTGATTTTGTCCCGGCACGGAACCTTTCCCTTCACCATGTAGTACTTCGGTATCTCAGCTACGAGCTCGCTCAGCTTCTTCCCGCTCTCGTCGATGAGCTGGAGGACCTTCGCGACGCTCATACCCCCGTCCCTGGCGACGAGGTGCTCGGGAAATATCAGCCCCCCGTTCCCCTCGCCGCCGAAGACTGCGTTCTTCTCGATCATGACCTTCGCAACGACGGGAGACCCGACTGCTGTATATATAACCTCGCCGCCCGCCGCAACTACGACGTCCTCCACCCTCTTCGAAGAGGAAACCGGAGTGACGACTATTCCGCCTCCGTGCTTTTCGACGTAGTATTTCGCCATCAGCGCCAGAATGTCGTCCTCGCTCACGAAGTTCCCCTTCTCGTCGACGAAGACAGCCCTATCTGCGTCGCCGTCGTGGGCGACGCCGAAGTCTGCGCCGAACTCCACGACGACCCTCTTCAGCAGTCCCAAAGCCTCTTCCGTCGGTTCGGGGTTTCTCGCCGGAAACCTGCCGTCGGGGTGTGCGTTTATGCTTACGACGTCGCATTCAAGCCTCCTGAGTATTTCCGGAGTGGTGAAGCAGGCTGCGCCGTTTCCGCAGTCCACGGCTACTCTGTATTTCCCGTCTACATCCACGCTGTCGACGATTGCGTTAACGTATAGCTCTATGCAGTCGTCGCTGAGAAGACTTCCAACGTCTTTCCAGCCGGCTTTTCTGAAACCCTTGCTCATGTAAACCCTCTCACTCTCCTCGTCCATCTCCCGGAAGAACTCGACGCCGTTCTCCTGAACGAACTTTATTCCGTTGTACTCCCTCGGATTGTGACTCGCTGTGACTATGACGCCGGCGTTACAGTCCGTCTCCTTCACGTAGAACTGCAACGCCGGCGTCGGTGCTACGCCAACGTCGACGACGTCACTACCGCAGCTCATTATACCAGCCGCAACGGCACACTTCAGCATGCTGCTCGATATTCTGGTGTCGCAGGCTACGGCTATCTTTCCGGGCTTCAGGGTAGCTATCGTTCTCCCCAAGTCCAGAGCCATTTCGGGCGTCAGCTCCTCGTTGGCTATCCCCCTCACACCGTTGGTTCCGAAGAGTGCCCCGGCACCTCCGACCCTCATGGTTGTAGATCTTTCGAAAACGTTTTTATCTTCTCCGCCAAGCGGAGGCATGCCTGTTGTACCTCCTCATCGCCACTGCATGGTATGCGGGAAGTCCGTCGAACTCGACAAGTACTTCTGCAGCGAGGAGTGCGAGGAGAAGTTCGAGAAGGAGAGGAAGAGACAGAGGAATTTCACGATAATGATGTTCGTGCTCCTATTCCTGATACTGATGTTGATGCTGATCTTCACCCCACACTGACTCCCCGGGAACGTGGACGGGATAGACGGAAGTCAGGCATGCTAAGCAGAACCCCTCGCCTCCACACTTTTTAAGCGACCTAAGCAGTCCGTCGAGGCTGAGGTACGCGAGGCTGTCAGCTCCAAGTATCTTCGCTATCTCCTCCACCGCGTAGTTCGCCGCTATCAGCTCCTCCCTCGACTTCATGTCTATCCCGAAGTAGCACGGCGCCACTATCGGCGGACTCGCGACGCGGAAGTGGACTTCTCTGGCACCGGCTTTGCGCACCATCTCGACTATCCTGCGGGACGTAGTTCCCCTGACTATGCTGTCGTCGACGAGTGCTACCTTCCGCCCGATCACGTTCCTCTTCACAACGTTCACCTTCAGCCTCACGGAGCTCTCGCGGAGCTCCTGCTTCGGCATTATGAAGGTCCTCCCGACGTACCTGTTCTTTATGAGGCACTCCACGTACGGAATTCCGCTCTCCCTCGAAAAACCTATGGCAGCCGTTATCCCGCTGTCCGGAACGGCTGAGACTATTTCGGCATCGACCGGGGCTTCTCTGGCGAGCTGAGCACCCATGTTGCTCCTTGCCTCGTAAACGCTAACCCCGTCTATTACGGAGTCGGGACGCGCGAAGTATATGTACTCGAAGACGCATGCAGCCCTCCTTCTGCTCTCCGCGATCCTGACGAACTCAAGGTCTTCGTCAATTATCACGGCTTCTCCGGGTTTGACGTCTCGAATGAACTTCCCTTCGAGCGCGTCTATTGCACAGCTCTCGCTCGCCACCACAAAGCCGTCCTCAACTTCTCCTACGCACAGCGGTCGAAAGCCTAGGGGGTCGCGGAGGGCTATCAGCTTATCGTTTACGAGCAACGTGAGCGAGTAACTTCCGACAAGTGTCGAAACTAAGCTTTCGAGCGCTTCAAAAACGTCGTGACTCATGAGGGCTTTCGAGAGTAGCTGGGCTATGACTTCCGAATCCGAGTCGGTCGTAAAAACACTGCCAGCGGATTCGAGCTGGAAGCGCAGCTGCGGGTAGTTTACGAGGTTTCCGTTGTGGGCTACGGCTATGCTTCCGACTTTTGACTTTACCACGAAGGGTTGAGCGTTTTCGATACTCGACCTTCCGGTAGTGGAGTATCTGACATGCCCTACCGCAACTTTTCCCCTCAGCTCTTCGAGGTCCTCTCCCCGTATGACTTCAGAAACCAGACCCATTCCCTTCCTGACTCTGATGTCATCCCTGAAGCTCGCTATGCCAGCCGACTCCTGCCCGCGGTGCTGAAGGGAGAAGAGGGAGTAATATGCGTAAAGAGGAGTGAGGGAGTCGTCGCTGCAGTAAACTCCAACGATCCCGCACATCAGAGGCTCGACTTCTTCTTCTTAACCCAGTTATAGCTCCTCCACTTCTTGCTCCTTCCGAAGCCGCAGGCTGCGCAGTAACCCTTTCTGCGGTGGAAGGCGTTTCTTCCACACCTCCTGCACCTGACGTGTGTCCTCCTCTTTCCCCTTTTACCCATCGAAGCAGTTCCGTCCGACATCACTCACCCCCCGGAGCCGGTGATACGAAAACTACGGTGTCCCCCCTAATTACTATGCTGCCGACCTTCCTCACGACCTCACCGTTCTGGATCTCCTCGGCGTCGACGAGGACGAGGTTCATGTGGATGTCGTATCCGTCGAGTCTTCCTCTGAACTCCCTGCCACCCTTGAGCCTAACTATCACCGGCGACTTTAGCGACCTGTTGAGCACGTCGAGTGGTCTGGTCGGCATTCTCTATCCCCTCACAACTCCGACGTCTGCAGCTTATTTAAACGTATCGTAGAAGACTTCAGTTGAAGCCATGTAAGTTTAAAAAGGTTTGAAATTACTCTACGATTTCCTTCACGCTAATGCCGGAAACGGGGCAGTTAGCAACGCACAAGCCGCAAGCCGTGCAGACGATGCTCTCCTTCTCAAAGACGTTTCCGTTCACGATCTCTATCGTCTCTCTCCCGAGCGGGCAGATGCTCTCGCAGAGCCCGCAGCCTATGCAGGCGTCGTTAGTCTTTATGATCTTCTTCCTAGCCCTCTCGACCTTCCTGAACTCGATTTCTATCTCCTCCGGCAGCCACCTCGATATCTCTATCGCTCCTCCGGGGCAGAAGCGCATGCACGTTCCGCAGAAGTTGCAGCGGGTGTTGAAGACCACAACCTTCCCGGGCTCGTAGCGGTATTCGATAGCCTCGTTCGGGCAAACGTCTCTGCAGACGGTGCAGTCCACGAGGCACCTCTCAGCGTGCCACTTCTGGTTTCCTTCGAAGAGTTTCCTGACGCTGACCGCATTAAACGGGCAGACTTCCTCACACATTCCGCACATCGAGCAGGAGGTCTCATCGACTATGACCTCGCCGCCAACAGCGTTTTTCGCTTCGCCGAATATTCTGCAGGAGTCGCAGCGTACTTCGATCGCTCCCGTCGGGCAGATCTTGGAGCACATCTCGCAGTATATGCACTTCTCGACGTCGACTGTCGGCCTGCCCTTGTAGACGTTTACGGCTTTCGTTGGGCAGATTTCAACGCACATTCTGCACTCTATGCACCCCTCTTTAACCTCGATGCTCCCCGTTCTGAGCTTCGCCTTATCTATGACTCTCGCAACCTTGATAGCGTTGCGCGGGCAGACCCTCTCGCATATACCGCACAGTCTGCAGTTCTCGTCTATCGTGACCTTTCTGAATCCTAGTTCTTCTAAGAGCTCTCTGTAAACGCTGCCGCTGTGCCTTAAAGCGCCGAACATGCAGAAGTCACTGCAGATTCCGCAGTCTATGCAGTTCTCCTTTATTAGCGCTTCGAAGTGATCTTCGTTGCGGTAGATCGTTATCACCTGCTTCGGACAGACCTCCTCGCATATTCCACATCCTACGCACTTCTCGGCAGCGTGTTGCAGCTCTCTCATCGCACTCGCCCGCTTCTGCTATGTATATAAAATTTTTGATCGAGAAATATGAATGTATTTAGCATACAAATACGTTTGTATAATGTTTTTTAAAGTCTCCACTTCAGTTCGCCCATGGACGTGCTCCGAATCGTGAACCTCGGAGTCGAGGTCGGGGGGAGGAGGATCCTCGAAAACGTGAACCTCTACATCCGCGAGGGCGAGACCTACGCACTCTTCGGACCCAACGGTAGCGGAAAGAGCACACTTCTCAACACGATCGTCGGGAATCCGGCTTACAGAGTCGTCAGCGGCAGGATAATGTTCAAGAAGAGGGACATAACCGACCTACCTACGGACGAAAGGATACGCATGGGTATGGGCATAGCGTTCCAGAACCCGCCGAAAATAAGCGGCGTCAAGCTCATCGACGTCCTCCGCTTCTGCGCGAGGATCGGAGGTTACAGTGAGAGGGAGATAATGGAGTTCGCCGAAATGCTCAAGATGAAGGATCACCTCTATCGAGAGATAAACGTCGGCTTCTCCGGAGGAGAGGTCAAGCGTTCCGAGCTCCTGCAGCTGATGCTTATGAACCCGGACTTCGTGATGCTCGACGAGCCGGACAGCGGCGTCGATCTGGAGAACATAGCGCTCATAGGCGAAGCCATAAAGGGGTTGCTCGAGAGGGACAAGCCTAAAGACGGGAGGAAGAAAGCTGGCATAATAATAACGCACCAGGGTCACATACTCGAATACGTCGACGCAGACTACGGGGTCATCATGTACAACGGTCGTGTGGCGTGCATCGGCGACCCGCAAGATATATTGAGACAGGTTAGAAAGTACGGTTACGAGGGGTGTTTGGAGAGATGCCTGAGAGAGATGTAATCTCGGAGGAAGAGAGGGATAGACTCAGAAACGTCGGAGTGGAGCTGGATCCGTCCAAGAGGAGCGGAACTTTCCTGCAGGAGGACCAGTTCGTCAGAACGTCCGCGTCCTTCCTAGAGGGCGTCGAGATTATGAGCGTTAAAGAGGCACTGCAGAAGTACGACTGGTTGCACGAATACTTTTGGGGCGTTATGCGAAAGGACCAGGACGAGTTCACGAGGGAAGTTGCGGAGGCTGAGGACTTCAACGGCTACTTCATCCGCTCGCTGCCGGGGGCTAAGGTTGAGATACCCGTCGAGGCTTGCCTCTACCTCAAGAGGGTCGGAAAGCAGAAGGTCCACAACATAATAATAGCGGAAGAGGACTCGGAGCTGAACGTCATAACCGGGTGCACCGCTCATCCAGCAGCTGTGGGCATGCACATAGGTATCTCGGAGTTCTACGTCAAGAAGAACGCGAAGCTGACGTTCACGATGATACACTCGTGGCACCAAGCCGTCGAGGTCAGACCGAGGACGGCTGTTAGAGTAGAAGAGGGTGGAACGTACATAAGCAACTACGTTCTTCTCAACCCGGTAAAGCTTGTTCAGACTTACCCAACTGCTTACGTGGAAAAGGACGGCAGAGTGGTGTTCAGCAGCGTAATCGTAGCGCTGGAAGGGAGCGAAATCGATGCCGGATCGAGGGCTATTCTGAGGAGCGAAAACGCGAGTGCGGAGATAATTTCTAGGACGATAAGCAGAGGTGGGAGGGTCATCGCGAGGGGACACATAGTGGGAGAGGCGCCGAACGTCAAGGGGCATCTGGAGTGCAGAGGTTTGATGCTTTCGGAGGATGGCACAATACTGGCGATTCCGGAGCTCGAAGCCAGGCACCCGAACGTTGAACTGAGCCACGAGGCTGCGATAGGGAAGATAGCTGAGGAGGAGATATTCTACCTCATGACTAGAGGTCTGAGTAGGGACGAGGCGACTTCGGCCATAGTCAGGGGATTCATGGAGATCGAAATAAAGGGGTTGCCGGAAACCCTCAAGGCGGCGATAGATCAGGCGATATCGGCTGTCGAAAAGGAGCTGTTCTGATCAGGGAGTACAGCCGTCATCATCGCTCTGCTCAGCTTCTGCCAGATTCATCACCCAAAACTTTTATCCGCGACACCTTAAAAGCGTGCCGGTATGAGGATATACAACACCCTCACGAGAAGACTCGAAGAGCTTGAAGGTGAGCGAATCCGCATCTACGTGTGCGGAATAACGGCTTACGATTACTCCCACATAGGTCACGCGAGGAGTGCTGTCGTATTCGACACGCTCCGCCGCTACCTCGAATATAAGGGCTTCGAAGTCACGTTTGTTCAGAACTTCACGGACGTAGACGACAAGATAATACGAAGGGCTGTTGCTGAAGGGAAGACGCAGAAGGAGATCGCGGAACGCTTCATAGCCGAATACTTCAGAGATCTGGAGTCCCTGAACGTGAGGAGAGCCGACTACCATCCGAGGGTGACGGAGTTCATCGGGGAGATAATCGAGTTCATAAAGGTTCTCATCGAGAAGGGGTACGCCTACGTGGTCGACGGCGACGTTTACTTCCACGTTCCGAAGTTCGATAAGTACGGCGAGCTGTCGAAGCAGAGCGTCGAGGAGCTGAACAGGCACCGCATCGAGCCCGACCCGCGGAAAAAGGACGTGAAGGACTTCGCGCTCTGGAAGGCTGCGAAGGACGAAGACTTCGCAGCACAAGCTGTGTTCGACTCGCCATGGGGAAAAGGTCGACCGGGCTGGCACATAGAGTGCTCCGTAATGTCCTCGAAGATCCTCGACGTCCCCTTCGAGATCCACGGAGGTGGGAAGGACCTGATCTTTCCGCACCACGAGAACGAGAGGGCTCAGAGCTACGCTTATTACGGCGTAGAACCCGTGAAGATATGGATGCACAACGACTTTGTTACGGTTGGCGGCGAGAAGATGAGCAAGAGTCTCGGAAACATCGTGAGGATACGGGATGCAGTCAAAAAATACGGCGGGGAGGTCCTCCGATACTTCCTACTGACAGCCCACTACCGCAGTCCGATAGACTACAGCGAGGCTTCGATAGAGGCTGCGAGGAAAGCTTACGAAAGGCTCCGGAACTCGCTGCTCAACCTCGACATGGAGATAGCCTACCTCAAGACCTTCGGGATCGACAGAGATGGCAAAATCGAAGTCGATAATTTCGTGAGCGAGTTCGAAGCTGCGATGGACGACGACTTCAATACTGCGAAGGCTATCGCCGTCCTCCACGAATTCGCATCCGAAATCAACAGAAGGCTCTTCGAAGCCTCGCTCGAAAGTCTCGAAAGAAGCTTCGAAGCCTTCAAAAAACTGTGCTGGGTCCTCGGGATCTTCGAAAACTATCGAAGGGTTCCGGTTCTGAGCGAGGAGGAGGCGAAGCTCGTGAAGCTCCGTGAGGATGCGAGGCTTGCGAGGAATTTCGAGCTCGCCGACAGGATTCGCGAGGAGTTCGCCGCAAAAGGGTTAAAACTCGTGGACACGAGGTTCGGGACGAGGTGGTACCTTGCCTAACAGACTCGGTCACATCGGCGCGTCGCTGACGCTCAGCCTATTTTTCCCTCCCGACGTCACGCTCATAGCCGCTCTCCTCAGTCTCTCTCCAGACACCGATCTCGTCTTGGGCTTAAAGCACCGCGAGTACACACACAATGTCGCTTTCGCATCCTTAGTCGCTGCCGTCGCGCTAGTCCTATTCGGAAGAACCGTAGCAATCGCGAGCTTTGCGGCAGTGCTGCTCCACATCCTCCTCGACCTTACGACGAAGCAGAAGTTTCCGGCTCTTTTCCCTCTTTCAAGAAAGCGGTACGGTCTGAGGCTTTTTAGGAGCAACAGCACCCTGCTAAACTCATCGCTCCTCGTTGTAGGCGTACTCGTGTTTGTATGGGGGAACGGTTATGCTGTTCACACTTGACGTCGGTTCCGGAACGCAGGACTTCCTACTCTACAGCGACGAAAACATAAGGAACTGTCTCAAGGTTATACTCCCGTCGCCGACGCGGATAGTGGGTGAGAAGATAAGGAGGAGCAACGCGGACGTTTACCTCTACGGCTACACGATGGGGGGCGGAGCTGTAACCGCAGCTGTTAGAGAGCACCTGGCGAAGGGTTACAGGGTGTTCGCCACAGAAAGAGCTGCGAGGACGTTCGCGGATGACGTGGAGAAGGTTAAGAAGATGGGAGTGATCGTGGGAAGACCGAGGGGAAGGGTCGTGGCGATAGAAACGAGGGACGTCGATCTGAGGCTGTTCTCGAAAATTCTTGGCTCCGTAGGGTACGAAATGCCGGAGCTCTTCGGAATAGCTGTTCAGGATCACGGCTTCTCGCCGCATGAGAGCAACCGCGTGTTCAGGTTCAGAGCGTTCGAGAGGAGAATCTCTAAAGACTCCAGGCTCGCGTCGCTGGTTTTTCGGAGCCGCGAGATACCGGAGGAGTTCAACAGGATGCGGGACGCCGCAGCCTGCGTTACGGACGAGATCGATGCGGAGGTTTACGTCGTAGATACGGCTTTCGCAGCCATAGCAGGCTGCGCGGCTTTTGCCAGACTTCCAGCCCTGCTCGTGAACTTCGGAAACTCGCACATAACAGCCGCTGTGGTCGACGAGGACATGAGGATTGCAGCTCTGCTGGAGCACCACACGAGCGTGATGCTCAAGAGAGGAACCAAAGCGATCAGAGAAATGCTCGAATCCTTCAAAAAGGGTAAGCTAAACTTCGAAGATGTGTTTAGAGATGGCGGACACGGGTGCTTCGTCAGGGAAACGCTTGACGTCGTCGACGAGGTTTGCACCGGTCCGAACGCGTGGGTTTCAGACATCAGGCAAACCGGCGGAGACCCGATGATCGTCGGAAACCTTGGGATCATACTACTGCTCTCCGAGCTCGGCGTCGTTGAGATGCCAAAGGTTATCTTCTGACGATCGAACTCGACGCATGAAGGTCGAGGTGGAGGAAGCCTACAGGCTGCTGCATCCGCGCCCCGTCGTTCTTGTCTGCTCGGGCAGGAACGTGATGGCTTGCAGCTGGGTGACGCCAGTTTGCGATGAGCCTTTCATGGTCGCGGTCGCGATCTGGAAGGAGAACTACACCTACGAGCTCATAGAGAGGAGCGGAGTCTTCAGCCTGAACGTCCCGACGCCGGAGATGGTGGAAGCTGTCTGGATAGCTGGAACGAAGAGCGGCAGGAAGGTCGACAAGATTAAGCTCGCGAATCTCAGGCTCGCGAAGGCGAAGAAGATAGACTGCTACATCGTCGAGGACTGCGTCGCGAACATCGAGTGCGTGGTGCGTAGCAAGGTAGAGGCTGGCGACCACGTCGTCTACATAGCAGAAGCTCTCGCAGCTTACGCTGAGGAGGGGAGCTTCGACAAGGTTTGGCGGAGGAAGATTCTGATGCACCTCGGCGGAAAAGAGTTCGTGACGTTCGGCGAACCCTTCACTCCGTCAGCTGGTCGATAGTGCACTCCTGCGGAGATTTATCGAAGCGGAGGCGCCTGAAAACCGGAGCCCGCAGTTTGCCGTCTTTGGTAGTTTCGAGGAACTCCACCTCGCAGACGTAGACCGGCTTGACCCAGTGAACGGGTCTCTTGAACTCCTCCTCGAAGTGAGGTTCCTCTACCTCTATCTCTCTTAGCGCCTCGTAAAAGCGATCTATAAACTCGGCGTCAAACCCCGTGCCGACCTGTCCGACGTGGACGAGCTTCAAACCGTCGTACAGAGCTAAAACGAGGGACCCGAACTTTCCGCTTCGCCAGCCCTCACCTTCGAGCCACCCGACTATTACGCAGTCCACGGTTCTGCTCTTTTTGATTTTTACCCAGTCCTCGCTCCGCTTCCCCGGCTGATAGCGGCTCGCCTTGCGCTTAGCTACCACACCTTCGAATCCCAGCTCGATGACCTTCTCGTAGAGAGCTATCCCGTTCTTCTCAATGAACTCCACCTTCGCGACTCTCTTCGTGTCATTCGAAACTCTCTCAAGCAATTTCTTCCTCTCCGACAACTCCTCGTCCATGATCCAGCCGTCTCCGTCTACGTAAAGGGTGTCGAAAGCCATGTAAACGGCTGGATACAGTTTCGAGAGTATCTTTATTCTGCTTCTACCAACCACGTGTTCCCTCTGCTGCAGAAGATAGAAATCGGGCTTCCCGTCTCTCAGAACGACGATCTCTCCGTCCAGAACGGCGCTGCGGTCGAGGAAATTGAAGAAGTCGAGTTCTGGATAGCGGTAGGCTATCTCCAGAAGTCTCCTGTTCTGCAATCTCAGCCTCCTTTTCTCGACATCGACGAAGGCGAGGCAGCGAGTCCCGTCGAACTTCAGCTCGTAAACGTGCTCTTCGCTGTCGAAGGGCTTTCCCCTCACGGCGAGCATCGGCTTTATTCTCCTCTCGAACCAGTCGGTCATTGCTGTTTTATCGCCTCCAGACTGGCTTTCAACGCATCCATCAGCGATTTTACAGTTGTAGCTTCCTCCGCAACCGCAAGAACCTCCTTGCCGGCGAGCTTGGATTCTATTAACTGCATCAGCGCCTCCTTGTACTCGTCTCTGAACTCCTCAAGTCTCAGCGGCTTCTTCATAGCCAATATCAACTGCTTGGCGAGCTCAAGTTCCTCCTCGCTTATCTCCACGCTCAACCCCCAGCCGGGCACTTCTCTGGGGCTTCGGACCTCGTCCACGTAGTGGAGCTGGGCGAGCAGAATTCCACCGTCGAAGGGTTTGAGCGCTACTAGCCTCTCTTTCCCCCTCATCCCGATCTTTCCTATACCCATCGAGTTCGTCGCAAGCATCGCTTCCTTCAGCAGGTAGTAGGCTTTCTCACCGCCCTTGTCCGGAGCGAGATAATAGAAGTTGTCGTAATAGATTAAGTTCAGCTCGCTCGGGTCGAAGAACTGCTTGATTTGGATGCTCTTTATGGACTTCAGCGGTATCTTCTCGAAGTCCTCGTCCGTCAGTATGACGTACTCGTTCTTGGATATCTCGTATCCCCTGACGATTTCCGAGCTACTGACTTCTTTCCCGCACTTCTCGCAGACCTTTCTGTAACGAATTCTGCCTCCGTCCTCCGCGTGGAGCATGTGAAAACTTATTTCCTTCGATATCGTGGCGTTGTACATCTTCACGGGGATCGTAACGAGTCCGAAGGTTATGCTCCCCTTCCACGTCGCCCTCATATTTTTAGCTTTTGATCGTATCAAATAAATTTTCCGAGAAGTGGTGAAAATCTGAGAAGTTTGTTGGAGGTAGCTGCCGAGCATAAGATTCGAATGTGTTTTCAAAACTCGAATTTCAAGTTGAAACATGAAGACGGGCGTCTTCTTCCATGAGGAGCTGATCGGGAAGGACTGGCCTATCGTAGGTGACAGGTACGAGAACTTCACCGAGCTAATTGAGATGCTCCCGACGGATCGCGTTGAGATAATTAGGATGGAAGAGGTCAGCGAAGATCTGCTACTGAAAGTCCACACGACCGAGTTCCTCGAGGAGCAGAAGAGGGCGTGGTACTACAGAGGGGCTAAGCTAACAGTAGGCGGGTTCGTGAAAGCGTGCGAGATGGTGTGGAAAGGGGAACTAAGGAATGCGGTAGTCTTTCTCGTAGCAGCGGGGCATCATGCTGCCAGATCTTCAGCCTGGGGAGGAACTTATCTGAACTGCATCGGTCCGGCACTGGTCAGGCTCCGCGAACTCGGGCTGAAAAGGCTTGCGCTGATAGACACGGATGCCCACCACGGCGACGGGGATAGAGATGTGCTGGCGAACGATGACAGCACCCTCCACTTGTGCTTCTGCTGGAGGGATGAAAGGAGGGGGACGAAAATCTGTGTGAACGTGAGGGATTGCGTTGGTGACGACGAGAAATACTTGGAGAAGGTCCGCGCCGAGTTCGAGACGATCAGAAGTTTTAACCCGGAGATGATCGTCCACTTCTTTGGTCACGACACTCACCGCGACGATTACGGGAGCCTCGGGCTAAGTGAGGACCTTTACGTGCGTCTGGCAGAGGAGGTTAAGGCTCTGGCTGACGAGGTTTGTGGAGGAAAGTACATTATCCTGGACGGCGGAGGTGCGAACAGGGAAGTCGCCAGGTACATATGGCCAAGGATAATTAAAATTTTATCTAATTATCTAAATAGAGTTGGTCCCGTCCACATTAGCATAAAATTACAAAATACTTAAAATATTGTGCACTATTATGCTAGAGGTTAAGAAAATCGTGAAAGAACTGAAAGTCTTTGAGAGGAACCTCTTGAAATCAAACTACTTGGTACAGCGACATACATTCAGACATCATCGGTGAAGAGAACAGCCAAAATACTGACGCAAGTTTCTTAAATCTTAAAAAATCTTAAGACTGGGGTGGTCTAATGAAGTTCGTAAGAGGTTTTCCCTCGACAATGATGGACGACTACCAGCTGAACGTGATAAACATTCTAAAACATGCCGCAAAGTGGTTCGGCGAGAGGGAGATCGTATCGCGAAGGCTGGACGGTAGCATTTTCCGATACAACTATGCCCAAGCCTTCGAGAGGGTCTGTAGGCTTGCGAATGCTCTCGAAAACTTAGGCGTCGAGATAGGCGATAGGGTTGGAGTTCTTAGCTGGAACACCCATCGCTTCTACGAGCTCTACTTCGCCATTCCTGGCACCGGGGCAGTAATTCTGCAGATGAACCTCAGGCTACACCCCAAGGAGCTTATGTATGTCGCCAATCACAGCGGAGCCAAAGTGATATTTGTCGACGAGTCGTTGCTGCCGATAGCCGAAGCCATCGCACCGCACATAAGGGCGGAGAAGTACGTCGTCATGGCGGACGGCGAGATTCCAGAGACAAAACTTCCCGAGGTTTACAACTATGAGGAGCTGATAAAGGAGAACAGCAGCCAATACGACTTCCCGATGATCGATGAGAGAAGCGCATACTCGGCCTGCTACACCTCTGGCACAACAGGTAATCCGAAAGGTGTCTACTACTCTCACAGGGCAATCGTTCTCCACAGCTTAATTGCCGCTATAGGGCTCCGACTAACGCCGGAAGATGTTTACATGCAGCTCGTTCCGATGTTCCACGCGCAGGGATGGGGCTTGTTCTTCGCAGCCACCGTCATAGGATGCAAACTCGTTTTTCCCGGCAGGTATTCGGTTGAGGACCTCAGACCTGTCATCGAGCTGATGCAGAAGGAGGGCGTCACCGCAACCGCCGGAGCGCCGGCGATCTTCATCCCCATGCTTAACCAGCTGCGCCAGATGGAGCCTAAACCTAGGTTCAACATCAGGGCTTGGAGCGGGGCTACCGAGCCGCCGCTCGCGATGATGAAGGGGCTCAGTGAGTTCGGTATAGAAATAATCCACGCCTACGGAGCTACGGAAACCACGCCGCTAGTCTGCTACAACTACGTAAAACCCGAGCTTAAGGAGAAGCTGAGCGAGGAGGAGCAGTGGGAGCTCAGGAGGAAACAAGGGATTCCAGTCTTCGGTGTCGAGGTTAAGCTCGTCGACGAAAACGGTAACGAGCTACCCCACGACGGAAAGTCGGTAGGAGAACTCTGGATAAGAGGACCTTGGGTCACCGCAGCTTACTACAACGACCCGCGCACCTTCGAGTCCTTCGGCGGGGAGGGGTTGGAGAGGTGGTGGAGGAGCGGCGATGCGGCGACTATAGATGAGAACGGATACATAAAGATAGTGGACAGGTTCAAGGATTTAATTAAGAGTGGAGGGGAGTGGATAAGCAGTGTCGATTTGGAGAACTACCTGATGGCGCATCCAGCGGTTTTCGAAGCCTGTGTCGTCGGTATCCCGCACCCCAAATGGGAGGAGAGGCCGCTGGCCTTCGTGGTGTTGAAACCAGAGTATAAGGGAAAGGTGACGAAGGAGGAGCTTTACGAACACCTCAAGCAGAGGTTCGCGAAGTGGCAGCTGCCGGACGAAATCTTGTTCGTTGACAGTATACCGAAGACTAGCGTCGGCAAGTTCAGCAAGCGGACATTGAGAGAACAGTACAAGGACTTCTATATGAAGCAGCAATGAGCTGCGTAAGGTGGCTGAGTACTGCAAGGCAGGGGGTAGACTCTTCGCTCCCTACCTTGAGAGACTCTCGCCCTGCTGCGGTGCAGCTTGTATCATCCTTCTTTTACCTGTTTTTCTGTCCGATTACCGCTGAGAATCAATTAGAAACTGGAACATGTTCTGCAAAACTGTTTATGCTTTACTCACTCTAATCATATGGAAGTGGTTAAGTTGACAGGGCTAGACACCTTCAGGAAAGATTTAAAGGAGGCTTTAAGAGAGAGACAGAGAGGGTGATACCTTGAAGGTCCTGGTTGTCGGAGCCGGAACGATGGGGCACGGAATCGCCGAAGTTTGCGCGATCGCTGGTCACGAGGTTACGCTCGTCGACATCAGCGAGGAGCAGTTGAAGAAGGCTATGGAAAGGATCGAGTGGAGTTTGAAGAAGCTAGCCGAAAAGGGTAGAGTCGGTGTGCCTGAGGCGATAATCGCCAGGATCAAGACCACGACTGATCTCGCCAGCGCAGCCAAAGAGGCTGACTTCGTCGTGGAAGCTGTGGTCGAGGACACGGAGATCAAGAGGGAAGTCTTCAGGACGCTCGACGAGAACTGCAGGGAGGACGTGATCCTAGCCACCAACACGTCGACGATTCCGATAACGGACATAGCCGCCGCAACCTCAAGACCAGAGAATGTAATTGGTCTGCACTTCTTCAACCCGCCCACGCTGATAAGGCTCCTCGAGATAATCAGAGGGGAAAAGACGAGTGACGAGACTCTGAACAAGGCTATTGAATTTGCAAAGAGCATTGGAATGGACTACGTGGTCGTGAACAGGGACGTTCCCGGTTTCCTTGTCAACAGGATAAACGTCAGGGTGTTCGTTGAAGCGATCCGGATGGTCGAGGAAGGACACAAGCCGGAAGAGATCGACAGCGCCGTCAGATACCGCCTCGGTCTTCCGATGGGTGTTCTGGAGGTTGCAGACTTCAGCGGGATCGATGTAATCCACCACGTGCTAAGGGAGGTGACGAAGAGAGGTGTGAACGTCAGCCCGCCGAAGCTCGTCGAGGAGATGGTAAGAGAAGGCAGGCTGGGGATGAAGGCCGGCAGAGGCTTTTACGAGTATAGGGGGGTCTACGAGAGAGCTAGAATTCCGAAGAAGTTCGCCTTCAAGGTAAACCCCATCCGACTCATCGCCCCCGCTGTCAACGAGGCTGCGTGGCTGCTCAGAAACGGCGTGGCGACGAAGGAGGACATAGACAAAGCTATGGTCCTCGGAATGGGCTACCCGAGGGGTCTGCTTGAGATGGCGGACGACTATGGAATAGACACAATCGTAGCCACGCTAGAAAAAAGAAGAGAAGAGAGCGGTTTAAGTGAGTACGAAGTCGACGAACTGCTGAAGGAGATGGTCGAGAAGAACGAGCTCGGAAAAAAGACTGGGAAAGGTTTCTACGAGTGGGAGTACGAGCGCGTAGACTTCGGACCGGTGATATACGAGAAGAGACACAACTACGCGCTGATAACGATGAACAGACCGGACAAGCTCAACGCGCTCAACGAGGACATGTGGAGGGGACTAACTCAGGCGTTCAGAAGGGCGGAGGAAGACAAGGATGTCAGAGCAGTCGTGATAACCGGAAAGGGAAGGGCTTTCTGCGCTGGCGACGACATAGCAGTCATGGGGTCGTGGCAGAAGTTCCTCGACGGCAAGGAGTTTTTCGAGAAGGTCGCACTGCCACTCGTCGAGACTCTCGCAAACTACACGAAACCCGTGATTTCACTCGTAAACGGTTACGCGTTCGGCGGAGGTTGCGAGCTGAACCTGTTCTTCGACATCGTGATCGCCAGCGAAGATGCGAGCTTCGCCGTGCCGGAGGGTCTGATCGGAGCGCTGCCGCCGATAGCGGCGACACTCGGAGTTGCAACACTCGGCAGAAAATTGGCGAGGTTTTGCCTAACAGGCGAGCCGATGGATGCCGAGGAAGCGATGGATCTCGGAATAGTCGACGTCGTAGTGCCGAAGGACCAGCTCGAAGTAGCAGGCGTCGAGTACGTCAACAAGGTCTGCCAGCTCGCCCCACTTTCTGCGAAAGCCATAAAGAGCTCCATGAACTCCGTGAGACTCGTTTTCGCTGCCGCAATGCAAAAGGGTTTGCATGAGATAATCGAGCTAATTCCGACGGAGGACTTCAGGGAGGGTATGCTCGCTTTCGTTCAGCGAAGGAGACCGAGGTGGAGGGGAGAATGAACTTCGAACTGAGCGAAGAGCAGAGGTTGTTGAGGAAAGCCGTCAGAGAGTTCGCTGAGAAGGAAATAATGCCCTACGGTAAGGAGTACGATGAGAAGAAGGAATATCCTTGGGAAATTCTTCGAAGAGCCGCAAAACTCGGCTTCGTAGCTGCTGATCTTCCGGAAGAGTATGGCGGAGTAGGCATGGATTACCTGAGCTGTGCGATAATTGCGGAGGAGCTCTGCAGGGCGGACAGCGGGATAGGAAGCGCGATAATGACGGCTTCGCTCGGTTGTCCGATGGTGAAGTACTTCGGAAGCGAGGAACAGAAGGAAAAGTATCTGCCGAAGGTAGCGAGGGGCGAAGCCGTTTCGGCTATAGCCATAACCGAGCCCGACTGCGGCAGCGACGTTGCGGCGATAAAAACGAGGGCTGAGAGGGTCGAGGGAGGGTGGTTGCTCAACGGGACGAAGACGTTCATAACGAACGGCAGCATAGCAGACTGGGTAGTCGTGCTCGCAAAAACCGATCCTAAAGCTGGCTACAGAGGAATTTCAGCCTTCATCGTGGAAACGGACAGCGAAGGTTACGAGGCGAGGC
>JBEVCD010000035.1:0-18745 GCA_040514265.1 Archaeoglobaceae archaeon
TGGCAAGTTCAGTAGCAGACTGAAGAAGTGGGAGGAATTACGCCATAGGCTCCCTGGCTGATCCAGACTTTGGAGAGTCTCGAATTGAGTACGAGCATCAGACCTTTCGGGAAGAGTAAGGCTGAATCCGCTCTGCAAGCTCTATTGCAATCGGCTGAGGTGGTGTTTGTGTATCACCTGAACACAACCAAAACCCTTAAAAACACTCGGATCCACGGTGTTAAAAAGCTGTTCTAAAAACCAGAAAAGTGGTGAGCATGATCGAGGACAAAATATATAAAGGAACCACGACGGTCGGGCTGGTCTGTAAGGACGGAGTAGTCCTTGCTACCGAGAAGAGAGCGACGATGGGGAACTTCATAGCCAGCAGGGCGGCGAAGAAGATATACCAGGTTGCCGACAGGATTGCGATGACGACAGCCGGTAGCGTCGGCGACGCGCAGTTTCTTGCGAGACTGATAAGCGTCGAAGCTAACCTCTACGAGATCCGTAAAGAAGAGAAGCCGACGGTGAAGGCAATAGCTACACTAACGTCGAACATCCTCAACTCCTACCGCTGGTTCCCGTATCTCGTCCAGCTCCTCATAGGCGGTTTGGACAAGTACGGAGCCAGAATATACTCCATAGACCCGATCGGCGGTGCGATAGAGGAAAAAGACATAGTGGCGACGGGGAGCGGGAGCCTCACAGCCTACGGCGTCCTCGAAGACCGATACACTCCGGAGATAACGGCGGAAGAAGGGGTTGAGCTTGCCGTCAGGGCTATATGGTCGGCTATGCGCAGGGACTCAGCTTCGGGTGACGGGATAGACGTCGTTAAAATTACGGAGAAGGAGTTCTACCAACTCAAAACGGAGGAAATCAACGAAATAATCAGGAAGTTCGGAAGTAGATGAGGCAACTTGAGGAAATAAAGAAGAAAATCCAGGAGTCGATCCCGAAGAGTGTCGGGGTCAAGAACGTTGAGTTCGAGGGTCCGCACGTAGTCATCTACGTCGAGAACCCGCAGGAGATAGCCCAGACGGACATAGTCAAGAGGCTGGCTAAGGAACTAAGGAAGAGGATCATCGTAAGACCCGACCCGAAGAGTCTGAAGCCTCCGGAGGAGGCAAGGGAGCTCATAATGCAAATAGTTCCGGAGGAGGCGAAGATATCCAACATATTTTTTGACGAGGAGAACGGCGAAGTTATAATCGAAGCCGAAAAGCCCGGAATGGTCATAGGAAAACAGGGGGCTGTTTTCAGGGAGATAATGAAATCTACCGGATGGAGCCCACGCGTAATGCGGACTCCGCCCATAAGGTCGAAGATAATCGAGAGCGTCCGCAATTACCTCATCAGCGTGAAGGACGAGAGGAAGGAGATACTCAAGAGGATAGGGGAGAGAATTCACCGCGGAACTACACTGATCGAGGAGAAGTGGGTCAGGGTAACTTTCCTCGGAGGTAGCAGGGAGGTCGGAAGGAGCTGCTACCTGCTGCAGACTCCGGAGAGTCGCATACTTGTGGACTGCGGCGTTAACGTCAGCAACCTCCAGAGCACACCATATCTCTACGTCCCCGAAGTTCAGCCTCTCGACGCTATAGATGCCGTCGTCATAACGCACGCACACCTCGACCACTGCGGCTGGGTTCCACTGCTCTACAAGTACGGTTACAGAGGTCCGATCTACCTGACTCCGCCGACGAGGGATCTGATGGTGCTTCTCCAGCTCGACTTTATAGAAGTCGTCGCGAGGGAAAGCGGCACGACGCCTTACGAGTCTTCCCACGTCAGGGAGGCGCTGAAACACTCCATAACCCTCGACTACGGCGTCGTTACCGACATAACTCCAGATGTCAGGCTGACGTTCTACAACGCCGGGCACATCCTCGGCTCGGCGATAGCCCACTTCCACATAGGCGAGGGACTGTACAACGTAGCCTTTACCGGTGACTTCAAGTTCGGACCGACGAGACTGTTCGACAAAGCTGTCGCGAGCTTTCCGCGGCTCGAAGCGCTCGTCATGGAAGCCACGTACGGCGGGGCTAACGATGTGCAGCCGTCGCGGCATGAGGCGGAGGAGAGGCTGATAGAGATCATAAGGGAGACGCTTCAGAGGGGAGGAAAAGCTCTGATCCCGGCTTTCGCAGTCGGGAGGAGTCAGGAGGTAATGATTGTCCTTGAAGAGGCGATAAGGGGGGGAAGACTCCCGGAGACGACGGTGTTCATCGACGGAATGATCTACGAGGCGACGGCTATACACACAGCTTATCCAGAGTACCTCAACGCCCAGCTGAGGGATCTGATCTTCTATCAGGGAATAAATCCGTTCATAAGCGAGAGCTTCGAGAAGGTCGACTCGGCGAGCAAGAGGGAGGAGGTCATAAACGATCCCTCACCCTGCGTGATCATAGCAACCTCCGGCATGCTCAACGGCGGACCGGTTATGGAGTACTTCCGCCACCTGGCTGAGAACGAGAAGAACACGATAATCTTCGTCGGTTACCAGGCTGAGGGAACGCTCGGCAGGAAGATTCAGAAGGGCTGGAAGGAGGTCCCGTTCCCTGTCGACGGACGCAGAGAAGTTGTGAAGGTAAACATGCAAGTCGAGACGGTCGACGGCTTTTCCGGGCACTCCGACAGAAAGCAGCTCATGCGATACGTGAAGACACTGAACCCGAAACCTGAGAAGATAGCCACCGTCCACGGCGACGAAGCCAAGTGCATCGATCTGGCGTCGAGTATTCACAGAAGCTTCAGGATAGAAACGAGGGCACCGCTCAACCTCGAAACGATAAGGTTCCTGTGACCGGAGGATTTTAATATTCTGCAAGAGACGTTGGAAAATGAAGAAAGTCCTCGTATGCCCGGTCTGCAACTCGACAGAGATCGAATACGATTCTGGAGGTTATACGGGAAAGTATTATTGCAAGAACTGCGGATACGTCGGAAGTTACGTTCTCGAAATGACGGAGGGAGAGTATAAAGAAATGCTCGAAGCCGAAGATAAGCCGCACGATTTTTGAGAAACATCTCAAAATTTATATTCTCCGAAACCCGCCTTGAGGCATGGACGTAATCAGCGACGCGAGAGCTGGCAGACCGATCGTTGTTTACGACGACAACATCGCCGCAATATTCGTCGCAGCCGAGAAGGTGAACGCGGACATTCTGAACTTCATGATGAAGAACTGCGACGAAATACGTCTGGCAATGCCCTGGCGGCGAATCGTGGAGCTCGGATTGAACAGATACCGTTTCAACGGAAACCTGATCCCGATCGACGCCAAAGAGGTCTCCGCCGAGAACAGAGCTGAGCTGATAAGGGCTATAGCTAGAGCTGAGAAAGTGGAGGTGAAATATCCGGGCAGGATATTCATCGAGGAAGCGAAGGAGATGGGGGTTCTCGAGAGACCTGGAATAGGGGAAGCTTGCATAGATCTCGCCAGAATGGCTGGCTTCTCGCCGATAGCCGTTTACGCTCCAATTTTGACGCCAGAAGGAAAAATAGCGGATTCCTCTTACGTTAAAAATTCTCCCTTCTCCTCGATAAGCGTTCGCGAGCTGATAGAGAAGAGGCTGAGAACGGAGAAACTCGTAGAGAGAGTGGTTGAGGCGACGCTACCAACGAAGTTCTACGGTGTCTTCAAAGCCGTCGGATACAGAACACCGCTCGGAGAAATAGTGGCTTTAGTAGCCGGCGACGTCAGCAACGGAGAGACCCTCGTTCGAATTCACTCCGAGTGCTTGACCGGAGACGTATTCCACTCGCTCCGCTGCGACTGCGGGGATCAGCTCGAAAGCTCGCTGAAGACGATCGCGAGGGAGGGCAGAGGTGTCCTGATTTACATGAGGGGACACGAAGGCAGGGGTATAGGGCTTATAAACAAACTCATGGCTTACAGACTTCAGGAGGAGGGGGCAGACACTGTTGAAGCTAACATAGAGCTCGGGTTTCCGCCCGACTTGAGGAGCTACGGGATAGCCGCTCAGATACTCATGGACCTCGGAGTCAGGAAAATCAGGCTGCTGACGAACAACCCGCTCAAGATTGAGGAGCTCAGAAAGTACGGCTTCGAGGTGAGGAGGGAGGCGATAGAGGTAGAACCCTGCGAGGTCAACCTGCCGTATCTAAAGGCGAAGAAGGAGAAGATGGGACACATGTTATGCCTAAACGACTGAGATGCGAGTGCGGATTCGAGCTCGAAAGTGCGACACAGTACTGTCTGAACTGCGGAAAGAGAAACGCGTTTTTCTGCGGGGTCTTCGTCGAAGACAGTGATGTTAGCGTAGCTTTTTTCGGCGAAGAACTGGAGGTTCTTAAGTTTCGGAGGTACGAGGACTCGATAAGGAACCTTTACGAGGTCGTTGCGGAGAGGATATACGAAAGAAGAGTCGAAGATATATACGTTTCCGCGAGTCGCGGGGAGCTGATTGACGAAGCGTTCGGAGAGCTTAGCAATACGTTCTTCGTCGCGAACGTCTACCGCACCGACACCTTCGCGACGCCTTCGGAGTTCTTCGAGAGGCTTTCGCGGCTCCTCGTTGTCAGAAAGCTTAGAGAGTTCCACGCACCTCCAGAAGAGAAGATTCAGGGCAGTCATTCCACCGTGATCGGTGGCAGAGAGGGCTACGAGCTGCTGCTGAAGCTCGCCGCATCGCCCTACGTTAAAAAGGTCGTCCCTGGGGTCATCGAAGTTGGCGGGGGCGGCGGAGGAGTAAGGCTGAAGCTCACGAGGTGCGACGAGAGGGGGAACATCAAGGCTCTGCTGATAGAGGGCTCGACCGTGCAGCGGATCCACGTAATAACGACGGCTGGAAGCAAGGAGGAGGGGGAGGAGGTCTTGAAGATTTTGTCGGGCAAGGTGAAAAATAATAAATAAGGTCCGAATGACGTTCAGCAGCATGGGTTCCGATGCTGCGCAGAAGCTGCTGAAGACGATTTCACGCACAGGAATGCTTGAGATCCTTCTGAGCCTGAAGGAGAGACCAAAGAGGTTCTCGGAGATCATGTTTGACACCCAGCTAAATCCCGGAATCCTCGACAGGCATCTGAAGGCTCTTCTTTCGATAAAGCTCGTCGTCAAGGACGAGGAAAATTACAGACTGAGCGAGCTGGGGAATTCGGTTCTGGAAAAGCTTATAGAGCTCGTGGAAATTTACGAGAGGGCGAATGTCTGACCTCGGGGTCTGCGAGAGATGCGGTCCGTTTGAGGGTACCTGCGAGTGTGGGAGGGGGAGGATAGTCCTCAAAGCCGAGAAGAGGATCGCCGTAAGCAAGTTTCTGAGCGGTCTTTTACGCCACTTCCCCGACTCTTTCGGGCTGAAGCTCGACGAGGATGGGTGGGCGGACCTCGAAGAGGTTGCGAAAATTGTAGAAGCGAGGCACGGCGTCGGCAAGTTTGAGATCGAGCTGATAGCAGCCTTCGACGGGAAGGGCAGGTTCGAGATAAGGAACGGAAGGATAAGGGCCAGGTACGGGCACAGCGTGAGGGTTAGGAAGGACTGGAGCGAAGGTGGAAAGATTCCGGATAAACTCTACCACGCTACATGCCCGCAGAACGTCGAATCGATAATGCGCCTCGGTCTGCTCCCGATGAGGCGACTCGAAGTCCACATGTGCGAAACACCCGAGGAAGCGCTCGAAGTAGGAAGAAGACACTGCAGAGATCCTGTTCTGCTGGAAATAGACGCGAAGAGAGTGTTAGAAAGTGGAATCGAAATCAGGAAGAAGGGAAGGGTCTACACGGCTGACGCGATACCTCCTCAGTTCATACGCGTGGTGTAATACAACTGTATTACATTCGGCAAGCTTATTTAATTGTCCGTCTACGCGCAACATGCGAGAGTTACTGAACGGCGATGTCATGTTTCTGCTCGTGATAGGCAACACGAGGACGGCTGAAATACCGGGAATAACGGTTGCCGGTGCGAATCCTGAGCTTGTAAAGTACACACCCCCAGCCGATGCCGAGCTCCTATACTTCGGAAGGTGTCTGTCGATCGACGGTGTTCCCGCCACACCGGATGGCAAGCCGACGCCTGCGCTGATATCGCTCGCAGCTCTGAGGCTCACGGATGTGCCATTCCTCGTCGTCAGGTCTGGAACCATCGTTGCGCCGAAGATCCCCTTCGTCGAACTTTCGGCTCCTGTGGGGGGTAACATCGCCGTGGAGAGCGCGATGAGCAGGGAAGATGTTGCTGGGGTAATAGAGAGGGCTAAGATCTTGTCGAAGCAGCTGTCGAAGCTCTGCGACGTTCTGATGGTCGGAGAGAGTATACCGGCTGGAACGACTACGGCTGCGGCGGTGCTGAAAGCTCTGGGCTTCAAACCAGCTGTTTCTTCGAGCATGCCCGAGAACCCGATTGAGCTGAAGATGGAGGTCGTCGAGAAAGCCGTCGGGAGGTTAAAGAGTCGCGACCCGCTCGACGTGCTCGCGGAAGTCGGAGACCCCGTTCTCGCAGCTGTGTGTGGCATAGCGCTCGGAAGCAGGAAACCCGTGATTTTAGCCGGGGGAACGCAGATGGTCGCGGCTGCAAGGCTGATCGAATCCTTCGGAGGAGCGGAAATAGCCATAGCGACGACTAAGTACGTTGCAAACGACAGGAACGTCGATCTGAGCATAGCGCCGTGCGAAGTTTTCGTCGCAGACCCGAAGCTCGGGAACTCGAAGTATCCGGGCTTAAGGGCTTACGAGGATGGTTTCGTTAAGGAGGGGGTTGGAGCTGGAGGGCTCTCGCTCCTCTGCGAGGTCAGGGGCTTGGACCTGCTCCCGGAAGTCGAGAGACTCTACGAGGAGCTCATCCAAAAACGTTAATATTTTACCCTTTACTCGCCGTATGGAGTTCGAGATAAGGGGGAAGAAGTTCGCTGCCGAGGTAAGGAAAGCTTCGGACTTAAAGCCCGTTCTGGCTTTCCCGGAAGCCCTTAAGGAGGACTTCGACGCTTACTACATGATACGCGACGTCTGGTTCAGCGAGGAGGAGAGGAGAAGGATAGAGGCTGCGAACCTGAGGTACGACTACACGATAATACCCCCAGCCGAGATAGGTGGAGAGAGGATAAAGACGTTCGGGCACTACCACCCGGAAGCGGAGCTGGGTTTGAGTTACCCGGAGGTATATCAGGTTCTGAGCGGGAGAGCAATCTACTTGCTGCAGAGGGAGGAAAACGGAAGAGTTGTGGACGTCGTCGTAGTCGAAGCAAGAAAGGGGGACATAGTTGTCATCCCTCCAAACTACGGGCACGTAACGATAAACCCGGACGATGTCGAGCTTAGGATGTCCAACTGGGTTTGCAGAAGCTTTAAATCGATTTACGAACCGTTCGCAGCTCGAAGGGGTGCCTGCTACTACTTCGTTTCCGGAGAGTGGATAAAAAACGAGAGATATGTAGAAGTTCCCGAGCCGAGGTTTGCAGAACCGAACGGGGACTTCGACGTCGGAGAGATGTTCGAGCTCGTAGAAAGGATCGAAGAACTGGAGTTCCTCGTAAAACCTTCAAAGAAAAAAATAGTTTTGTAAAATATTTTTTACATCGAGAGAGCTAGCTTTATGTCCTCCGCAGTAACCGTCTTTCTGCCGGCGTGCTTGGCAATTTCGACAGCCTTCTTTGCAACCTGCATCGCGTAGTCTTCGAGGACTTCGACCATCTTTTCCACAGCCTCCGCGCTAACCCTCTCGGCACCCGCCTTTCTGATCAACCTATCTACCGGAGCCATTGGCAGCTCAGCCATTTCTCTCACCTCTTACCTCTTCCTACGGAAAAAAGTATTATTAGTAGTATATATACTTTTCGATCGAACTCTGATCACTTTGCCCCTATTTTCGCGATCTCTCGCTTGATGTCTCCACGCGAAATGTGGCATGAATTGGTGAACAGAAGTTGCAGCCTAGCGAAGGTTGCGGAGTTTTTGAAAAACAGCACGAACGATCATTCTAAAATGTTGTAGAGTGTGTCCCTCTGCTTCGGAATCCTGCCCGCGACCCTTATTATTTCCCTGAGCTCTTCGGGCGTCAGCATTTCGCCTCCCGTCGCTCCGGCGGCTTTTGATATGTTCTCCTCCATGAGCGTCCCGCCCAGATCGTTCGCTCCAGCGTGCAGCGCTGCCTGCGCCAGTTTAACTCCGAGCTTCACCCAAGAAGCCTGTATGTTTTTGATCTCGGGATACAGGAGAATTCTGGCGATCGCGATTACGAGGAGATCTTCAAAACCCGAGCTCCCCTTGCTGATCTTTCCGAGCTCGTTGTTCTTCCACATGAAGGGAAGCGGTATGAACTCTGTAAAGCCTCCGGTCTCCTGTTGTATGCGTTTTATAAGCATTATGTGCTCTATCCTGTCCTTCCAACTCTCCACATGCCCGTACATCATCGTAGCCGTCGTGGGTATTCCCAGCCCGTGAGCAGTCTTTATTATCTTGACCCACTCACTTGTGGACAGCTTCTTGGGGCAGATCTCTCTCCTGACATCGTCGACGAGAATTTCCGCAGCCGTTCCGGGCATCGAGTCGAGACCTTCTTGCTTGAAAATCTTGAGCACGTCTTCGATATCCATTCCACTGTTTCTGGCAGCGTGGTAGACCTCCATTGGAGAGAACGCGTGAATGTGTATCTTCTTCGAAACTTCCCTCACGGCTTGGAGTATTGAAACGTAAAAATCCACGTCGGCGTTCGGGAGCAGACCTCCCTGAATGCACACCTCCGTACACCCGAAATCTACGGCTTCCTCCACCTTCCTCTTTATCTCGTCGAGCGAAAGGAGGAACCCCTTCGAATTCCGGAACGAGCAGAACTTGCAGTTGTTGACGCAGATGTCCGTGAAGTTTATGTTGCGGTTCACGACGAACGTTACGACGTCTCCTACAGCTTCTCTCCTGAGCTCGTTTGCGAGCTTTAGAGTGCCGTACGGGTCTCTGAGCAGCTCCTCAACGTTGAGGGAGAGCATAACCGTCACCGTCCGCGTATCTGTTTATGAGGTGTTCCAGCCCCCCGTCGAACCACTTAAGCTTTACGAATTTTGGATAGATCGGAAGCCTCTCTCTCAGCACGAACTCGTCACCGAGCTCCCTCCTCAAGTCCTCCAACTTTGGCCAAGGTGACTCGGGGTTTATGTAGTCGTGCGTGATATCGGAAATTCCACCTATATCGTTCGCTCCAGCCCTCAGAAACGGCAGAACGCTGTCGACGAGGTTCGGCGGTATCTGAATTGCGACATCTTTCGGCAAGATCCTCCTCGCAGCCCTAACGGTTTCGAGCATCTCACTCATGCTCGGGGGAGGGTAATTCTCCATCTTCGTCCCTTTTTTCGGCTTGAAGTTCTGAATTATGACCTCCTGTATGTGCCCGTAGTTTTCGTGGACCTCGGCGATGACTTCGAGGGAGTACTCGCGGTCGTATCTGCTCTCCCCGATACCGACGAGTATTCCAGTCGTGAACGGAATCTGCAGTTTTCCGGCGTTCTTGATCGTCCTTATTCTAACTTCCGGCTTCTTCCCCGGGCTCTCTGCATGACATTCGAGTTCGACAGCTTGTTCGAGCATCAATCCCATACTCGCGTTCAGAGGCTTCAGAAACTTAAGCTCCTCCTTGCTAAGAACGCCTGCGTTCGTGTGCGGCAGAAGTCCGTGTCTTATAGCGAGCCCGTTCATATCCGCGACGTATTCGAGAAAACTCCTGTAACCGAGCTTCCGGAGCTCCCGTCTGAAGTCTCTCCTCTCGTCCGGCTTTTCGCCGAATGTGAAAAGAGCTTCTTTGGCACTTTTAGCGGCTTTAAGCAGACTTTCCACATCTTCGGGGCGCATAAGATGCAGCTCGTCGCTCCTGAATCCGCAGTACGCGCACCTGTTTCTGCAGTTGCGCGTGAGCGGGATGAAGACGTTCCTCGAATACGTTACGATCATCCCGCCAGTTCGGAACTCGGCTGAAAAGTGTGACGATACGAAAGATATTTAAAAAACTTCGTATAGGCTTGTATGCTATGGAAGTTAGGAAGCTCCAGTTAATAGGCGGCTCCAGTTACATGCTCAGCCTACCGAAGGAGTGGGTGAGGAGCAACGGGCTTAAGCAAGGGGACGAGTTATACTTGAAGGTCGAAAACAGCGTGGTAACGATATATCCGAAAAAGTTCTTTGAGGTATCCCGCATCACTGGTGTGAAGGTTGACGGACTTCCCAGGCACGACGAGAAGTTCCTGCGGCGTTATCTGTATGCCATATACATTCAGGGAGTTGACGAGATCGAGATACGGGACGAGAACATCAACGCGAGAATCGTGAGCAGAATAGGGGAGATCGTTAAGGACCTGATAGGTATGGAGATAATAGACGCGTCCGAGAACTACGTGAGGCTCAAGTGCCTCGCAGCCACGGACTTCGATGTCTACAGCGTCGTCAGGAGAATGACGCAGATAGTTAGGAGTATGCTCTCCACGCTTTTGGAAGCTACGAACAACCCCGAAGTCCTCGAAGACGTCGAGACTCTCGAAAGAGATGCCGACAGACTCTACCTCCTAGCCGTCAGGCAGGAACACAGGTTGATAAGGGAGTACTCAAGCCCGACGAAGTGGAACGAGCTCAGGCTGATACTCGGAATAAGAACGGTGGCGAAGCTGCTAGAAGAAATTGCGGACTCCCTCTACGACTTCTCGGTTTACGCGAAAAAGACGGACGTGAAATCCCTCGGCAAATCTATCGAGGAAATTTCCGGGGCGTTCGATACAGTCTGCGACGCTTACTTCGGTTCCGACGTCGGAGTTGCCGAGGACGCGATAGAGAGGCTCGAAAAAATAGAAGAGATGTGCCTCGCCGACATGGGTGGAGACGTGTTCTACAGGCTCGCGCTGGAAGCCATCGTTCGAGCCAGCAGACACATGAAGTCGATCGCTGAAATAGCGTTCAATAAGGCTGTAAGAGAGTCTCTGCAAAGATCAGGCTGAATATCGAGCCAGCTGAGACGAGAAGCGTCGGAACGGCAGCAGCTACTGCAGCTCTCTTTGTGCTGATTCCCATAGCGTGCTTTGCGGCGAAGCAGAGATACACGAAAGCCCAGAGCGAGTTTGCCAGGCTGATTATCGCCATCGGTGTCGACACGGCTCCAATAGCTTGCGCACCGTACTCTTCGAGCATCAAAGCGTAGTGGTGGTTGTAGTACACGTTTACCGGAGCGAGGACTATCGTGGGCACGAACGCGAAAGCGGTTAGCCTGAGCAGTCCGGTAAACTTGCCCCTCCCACCCAAAACAGCGGCTACCACGTAAGTTATTCCCGCGTAGATCACGAGCCAGGTTATTATCGGACCCGCCACCGCGCCGACTAAGCTCACAGCAATCGTGCTTCTCGCGAAGCTCTCGGCAACTTCTGGGTTCGACGAAGGCATCTTCAGCAGCAGCTGTTTGGTAGCTTCAGCCATGGGCTCGGCTAATACGGAGGCGTTGTAGAGAGAAATCGCAACGACGATCGCCACAACAACCGAAGCCTTCAGCCAGCCCGGGTCGCTGGAGAGAAACTTATCTGGATTGAAGATTATATCCATGAGGCTCGTGCAAATAAGGAATTAAAAAATTTACTTTTTAGCCAGAACGATCTCGATGGTCGAGACGTTGACCCTCCTGCCGTCGGCGCTTTCGAGCTCCTCCGTGTCGATCTTTATGTCCTTGACGTCGACGTTCGTCATGAACCTGTTCCTTACGATCTCCGCTACATCGACGGCTCTGCTTATCGCCTTACCCCTCGCCTTCAGCACGACCTCGTTCGCACCCTCGTTCAGCATCGTCAGCGTCGCCAGCACGTAGTTCATCACCGGCTTGCTGCCGACGAATACGACGTTCTCGCTCATCCCCGTCACCTCGCGGCTATTCAAGCTGAGGGGAAATTTAAGATTTTTTTAACATATTAATAATGTGGGGTTTGTAGCGATTTCGAGTGAAACTTTAAATTGGGCGATCTCCAAGATCGATCGAATGAAGCTCAGCAGAACGGCTGAGGTTGTGTTAAAGAAACGCTACCTGCTCAAGGACGAGAGGGGCAACGTCGTTGAAACTCCAGAGCAGATGTGCTGGAGGGTTGCGAGGGCGATAGCTAAAGCCGAGGAGCTCTACGGCAACGACAGCGAGGAGTGGGCAAAAAAGTTCTTCGAGATCATGTGGAATCAGGAGTTCCTGCCTAACTCGCCGACGCTCATGAACGCCGGAACGGAGCTCAACCAGCTCTCAGCATGCTTCGTGATCCCCGTTGACGACTCGATCGATGGAATATTCAGGGCGCTCTGGGACATGGCGAGGGTGCAGAAGAGCGGAGGCGGGACCGGCTTCGCATTCTCACGCCTGCGCCCGAAGGGAGATATAGTGAAGTCGACGATGGGCGTCGCCAGCGGACCCGTCAGCTTCATGAAGATCTTCGATGCGGCTACTGAGCAGATAAAGCAGGGCGGCAGGAGGAGAGGGGCAAACATGGGCGTCCTCAGCGTGCACCACCCGGACATTGAGGAGTTCGTCAAGGCGAAGTGGGAGGAGGGGGTGCTGCGCAACTTCAACATCAGCGTCGCCGTGAGCGACGCCTTCATGGAGGCTCTGAAAAAGGACGAGGACTACGAGCTGATAAACCCCCGAACCGGAGAGGTTGTGAGGAAAGTTTCCGCCAGGAAGATCTTCAACTTGATAGTCGAGGGAGCTTGGCGCAACGGTGAGCCGGGAATCGTTTTTATCGATCGGATAAACCGGCAGAATCCCACGCCGCACGTCGGCGTAATCGAGGCGACAAACCCGTGCGGTGAGCAGCCTCTGTTGCCCTACGAGAGCTGCAACCTCGGAAGCATAAACCTTGCCAAGTTCGTAAAGGGCGGGGACTTCGACTGGGAGAGGTTGAAGGAAGTCGTATGGATAGCGACGCGCTTCTTGGACGATGTAATCGACGTGAACAAATACCCGATTCCCGAAATAGAGAAGATGACCAAGGCAAACCGCAAGATAGGTTTGGGTGTGATGGGCTGGGCTGACGCTCTGTTCAGGCTGGGAATACCCTATGACAGCGAAGAGGCTTTAGCCTTGGCGGAGAAAGTTATGAAGTTCATACAGGAAGAGTCCCACAAAGCTTCGCAGGCTTTAGCCGAGGAAAGGGGTGTTTTCCCGAACTGGAAGGGGAGCGTCTGGGAGAAGAGGGGCATAAAAATTAGAAACGCCACGACGACGACCATAGCTCCAACGGGGACGATAAGCATAATAGCCGGCTGCAGTAGCGGCATCGAGCCCGTTTTTGCGCTGGCTTACAAGAGGACGAACATACTCGACGGAGAGGAGTTCTTCGAGATAAACCCCGTCTTCGAGGAAGTACTGAAAGAGAGAGGGCTCTACAGTGAAGAGCTGATAGCCAAGGTAGCCGAGGAGGGGAGCATACAGCGCATCGAGGAGATCCCCGCAGACATAAGACGCGTTTTCAGGTGTGCCCTCGACATAGCGCCGGAGTGGCACGTGAGGATGCAGGCTGCGTTTCAGAAATACACGGACAACGCGGTAAGCAAGACGATAAACATGCCCAATCACGCGACCCGTAGGGACGTTGAGAAGGCTTTCCTGCTGGCTTACGAGCTTGGATGCAAGGGTATAACGGTTTACAGGGACGGAAGCAGGGAGGAGCAGGTTTTGAGGATAAAGAAGACCGAGGAGGAAAAGAAAAAGGCGAGGTACAGACCCTCAAAGTACATAGAGCCACGTCCGCGCCCGCGCGTTACGAGAGGGGTTACGATAGAAACCAAGACCGGATGCGGTTCACTCTACGTTACCATAAACGAAGACAACGAGGGAATAGCGGAGGTCTTCGTCCAGCTCGGAAAGAGCGGGGGTTGCGCAGCTTCGCAGACCGAAGCCATAGGCAGACTGCTGAGCGTCGCTCTGCGGAGTTGGATAAACCCCGATGTTCTCATAAAGCAGCTCAAAGGCATCCGCTGCCCGTCGATAGGCTTCGACAACGGCGAGATAATAACGAGCTGCGCCGACGGGGTTGCGAAAGTTCTGGAGAAGCATTTGAAGGGCGAATACAAGAAGGTGAGGTTCGAGGTGGAGGGGGTCAAGCCTCTTACGGAGTTCACGGAAATCGCGAAGGAAAGAGAGGAGAGGACGAAGATGATAGGAGGGGTCTGCCCGGAGTGCGGAAACGTCCTTGAATACGGCGAGGGTTGCGCGACCTGCCGTTTCTGCGGATTCACGAGGTGTGGTTGATGGAGGAGTGCCTCAGGTTCATATACACGAGGAGGAGTATCAGGAACTACGCGGAGAAGGAGATAAGTGACGAGGATTTGATGAAAATTCTTAAAGCCGCCATGCAAGCACCGTCAGCCGGAAACGAGCAGCCGTGGCACTTCGTCGTCGTTAAGAGCAGGGAAAAGTTGAAAGAGCTCAGCGAAGCGCATCCCTACGGTAGTATGCTCGCAAGAGCAGCGGCAGCCATCGTCGTTTGCTGCGACCCGAAGCTTTCACGCTACCAGCTTCCCATGTGGGTTCAGGACTGCAGCGCTGCGACGCAGAACATCCTGCTCGCAGCCAGGTGCCTCGGCATAGGCTCCTGCTGGCTCGGAGTTTATCCGAACGAAGGGAGGATGAAATCGATTGCGAGAATTCTGCGCGTACCAGAGGACATAGTCGTCTTCAGCGTCGTCTCCTTAGGCTACCCGAGGAGCGAGGAGGAGTTCTACGAGGCGCCGGGCAGGTTCAAGGAGGAGAGGATCCACTACGAGGAGTGGTGATGATAGCTGTAGTAAACTACGGCGTCGGGAACCTCAAGAGCATCCAGAAAGCTCTGGAATACGTCGGGGGAAAACCGATCGTTACAACTGACGCGAGAGTAATCTCTGAAGCATCCGGAGTAATTTTTCCGGGAGTCGGAGCCTTCAAAACGGCTATAGGCAAACTCAACGAGATGAGGGAAGTTATAGACTCTCTGAACGTCCCAGTGCTAGGTATATGCCTGGGAATGCAGCTCCTAGCGAGCGAGAGTTACGAGGGTGGAAGGTTTGAAGGACTGAATCGCATACCCGGCAGGGTCGTTCGATTCCCGAGCGAAGTCGGCAAGGTTCCACACATGGGGTGGAATAACGTTGAGATCGTAAGGCATCACGACATCTTCGACGGGATAGAGAGCGGATCGTTTTTTTACTTCGTCCACTCCTACTACTTGGAAACGGATCGCAAATACGTCGTGGGCGAGACTGAATACGGGCTCAGGTTCGCCTCTGTCGTTGTCGAGCATAACTACATTGGCGTCCAGTTTCACCCGGAAAAGAGCGGGAAAACTGGATTGGAGCTACTCGGAAACTTCCTCAGGTTCTGCAAACGCTAGGCGAATGTTAGCTGTAAAGCTAGGATCGTCACCGTTATCAGCACCAGGACTATTAGGTCTCTTACCATAATGCAACTTAACCTAGCGTTATTTATATTTTTCGGATTTAATCTTATTGTTAGTATAATAACAATAACAATAGTTATTGTAATGATGAGTAACTTTGGGGTAAATTTTTAAATCGACAATGTCGTGCAATCTCATGCAAACCCGCAGGCTGTTGCCGGTGGCGATTTTCCTCCTCCTCGTAGCCACAGGAACGGCTGCGTACGTCTACTTCTCCTTCAAAGCCGAAGTTGAGGTGCTCGAGGGAGAAGTAACCGTCTCTCCGAAAAGTTTCAGCGTAAAAGTGGCTACCGGTGGCCACTATGTTAAAAAAGTGACGGTCAAAAACTACGGTAGCGAGAAGGAGGTGTACTTCGACGAGGTTGTCGAAGGTCCGAGCGATGCGGTCGACGTCAGCTACCATCTGCCGAACGGAACGTCCATAACGAGTACAAACCGACTTAAACTGCCAGCCGGAAGTTCCGAAAAGCCGTCGGAGGTCGAGGTCAACGTCCACATAGACGTTGACGGCGACGCCGAGCCGGGGACGTACGTGATCTACGTCGCGGCTAGGAGCTAACCGAAGTATTTTTTAATTTTTTAAATCACGAAAACGCATGCGAATACCTGGGTTCTACAAGCTAAGCGTCGATGAAAGGCTCGAGAAGGTCGCGGAGTTTGCGGGTTTGAGCGAAGAGGAAAAGAGAATTCTGAAATCCACGGGAGGTCTGTCGATAGAGATAGCGGACAGGATGATCGAGAACGTGATCGGGACCTTTGAGCTACCTCTCGGCATAGCCACGAACTTCCTGATCGACGGAAAGGACTACCTGATCCCCATGGCAATAGAGGAGCCGAGCGTCGTCGCTGCCGCGAGCAACGCAGCAAAAATGGCGAGGGAGAGCGGAGGATTTTTTACGGACTACACGGGCTCGATAATGATAGGGCAAGTGCAGGTTGCTAAGCTGAAGGACGCAAACGCAGCACGCTTTGAAGTTCTGAGAAACAAGGACGAGATAATCGAAAAGGCGAACGAGTGCGATCCGATGCTGGTAAAACTGGGAGGGGGCTGTAAAGACGTCGAGGCGAGGGTCATAAATACTATAATGGGCAAGATGCTCATAGTCCATCTGCTCGTCGATGTAAAAGATGCGATGGGTGCTAACGCCGTAAACACGATGTGCGAGGCTGTTGCGCCGCTGATAGAGAAGCTGACGGGCGGAAGGGTTTACCTGCGCATAGTGTCGAACCTCGCCAAATACAGGCTCGCGAGGGCTAAAGCCGTATTCGACAAGAAGGTCATAGGAGGAGAGGAGGTCGTGGAGGGCGTCATGCTCGCATACGCGTTTGCAGCCGCTGACCCCTTCAGGTGCGCGACGCACAACAAGGGGATAATGAACGGCATATCGGCGCTTATGATAGCAACGGGCAACGACTTCAGAGCCGTTGAAGCCGGAGCCCACAGCTACGCAGCTCTATTCGGTTACAAACCGCTAACGAGTTACGAAGTTGACGAGAGGGGAAACCTTGTCGGAACGATAGAGCTGCCGATAGCCGCTGGAGTAATCGGTGGTGCCACGAACGTCAACCCGATAGCGAAGGTGTGCTTGAAAATTCTGGGTGTTAAAAGCAGCGGGGAGCTTGCAAGAGTTGCGGCAGCTCTCGGCTTAGCTCAGAACTTCGCAGCGCTACGGGCTTTAGCTACCGAGGGGATACAGAGGGGTCACATGGAGCTTCACGCCAGGAACCTTGCGATAACGGCTGGAGCCGTCGGCGACGAGATAGATAAGGTTGTGGATATAATGGTGAGGGAGAGGAAGATAAGGCTTGACTACGCTGAAGAACTTCTGAGAAAGCTCAGAAGCGGACAGCTTTGAACACCTTTTCCACTCTTTTGACTCTGCCCTCCCTTATCAACTTCTCTAGATGCTTTTCTACCATGTTTCTCTCGAAGTAGTCGAGAATTTTCTTAGCGTATGGCTTCTTTCCGTATATCGGCGAAAGTTCTACCAGCTCTTCCAAGCTTCTCTCCTCTTTCAGGAGTTCGAGTATTCTTTCTTCTCTCCCTTTTATAATTTCGGCGTACTCTTCAAGACTTTCCCGAATTCTCTCTTTGCCGCTTATGGGTCTCGAATGGGCTGGAATAAAGAGCTCCGCATCGAGTTGTGCGATTTTTTCAATACTCTTCAGCATTCCGTCTATACTCGCCTCAGGATTTCCGTAAAAAGGAAAAACGAGGTCTATATCGGCACCGTATACTATCTTCCCATCGATTAAAAATGCGTGATGATCCCTTGTGTGCCCGGGCGTGTGTATGGGCTCTACGTCTGCCAGCTTGTCAGCTATAGCGTCGAGCGGTTCGGACTCGAACGATCTCATCATCATATCCCTCGCGACCCACTCCTTCCACTCTTCAGCTAGCTCACCCGCGAACCTCCTCGCGAGCGAATCCAGATCTGTCTGAGTCTCCGGAGAAAAAACGCGCTTTCCAGCCTTGTTGAAGAGCCACGCAGCCGAGGCGTGGTCGGGATGTGTGTGGGACAGCAAAAGTATCTCAACTTTTCCGAGGAGCTCTTTGATAATTCCCAGCCCGGCTCCGGCATCGATCAGAATGTTGTCTACGAGAACAACGTTGCAGAACGGAAAACGACCGCTGTTCATTCCCTCTACGACTCTGACCCTCATATCATTTCTCCCTGACAATCCTGAACTTTACTGTATTTTTTGGATCGGGGCACTGGAGAACTTCAACGGCGTTTATCCAGTCATCCTGCGGAGTTTCTCTGTAAGCTGCCGTGATGTATGGGATTAAGGCTGAGAGAGCGTAGACGCAGAGTTTGCCCTTTATAATCGGGTCTTCGACCTCGATAGTGTCTCCCCTTTCATAGCCGGCGTAGCACCTCCCTTTCACATCCTCCACGACGATCTTCAGCCTGTACATGACGAATCTCAATTAGTAAAAATTTAAATTTTCCCAAGCCCTCGTTCACATCCGTCGCATGAATGACTCTTAAAATTAGCTTTCGGTGTAGTTGGACTCTCCACTTTGAGGGGAGTTTTTCGAACCCGAGTAAGCGATTCTCTCCTAATATCGATAAAGCTCTCTGGCTGATTCAAGCTTTGGAGAGTCCTGGTCTGGAATACGAGCACAGACCTTTCGGGAAGCGTAGTTGAATCTGTTTTTTCTTCGCTGATTTTCTTCTGCTTTATCACTGCAAGCTATTCCTCCATTTACAATCGGTGTTTGTGTTAAGTGGACACGTCCATAGATGGTAGGGTATAGGCTAAAATTTACAAAAGTTAAATTATGATTGCATGAGCATCTTTTGAAGCGATACTGAGCAATAAAATTGTAATAATTGCAATGATCAAAAGGTTAAGCAGAAAACTCTG
>JBEVCD010000035.1:18845-22043 GCA_040514265.1 Archaeoglobaceae archaeon
TTGGATAGAGCAATGCAAGGACGATGAATCCCAATATCATAGTTTGTGAGCAGTGTTGAAGAGTTTTTAAATAATTTCTCCTACCAGCCCCAACTTCTTTGATGTTTCGGAGATTTTATACTGGTTTTTGGAAGTTAAGCCCGAAGAGGATTACAAAATTAACCAAATATAACAGCCCCTAATCTTGGCTTAAACTATAAACTTAGAGTGTGATAAGCATTTTTCGTTCCTTTTCACAAGCTGTAGCCAATTCTGCACCAGATGAGTTAAATGAGTTGATTCTGCATAGCCCCAGACCGTTTTAGGGACTCGTCTCTCGAAAGTATGAACCTACTGTTGCGACCGAAAAGCTTATATACTCAATAAGCAAAAGATATTTAAATCCTTTGGAAAAGGCTTAAGGTTTGATGAAAAAGCTCCGGGAGCTCGGAGTGGTTCAGCACGTGTCGAAGACGGGGATGATAGTGGTTCGCCTTAACCCCGCGAACATCCCCAAGATAGGGGATAGGGTTGTGACGAAGAAGCTGGAAAATGTCGGCGTTGTTCAGGACGTAATCGGTCCCGTATCGGCTCCTTACGCCCTCGTGAAGCCCGAAAAGGGTGTTAGGATTAAAGATAACGTGCTTTACGTGGTGAGGGAATATGGTGGAGGTGGAAAAGGAGAAGGTAAAGGAAAAGGAGGTAGAAAAGGAGGTAGAAAAGAAAGAAATCGAAAGGGAAGAGGATATTGAAGTCTGCCCCGAGTGCGGTAGCCCGAGACTCGTTCGCGATTACAGGCGTGGAGAGTTCATCTGTCAGGACTGCGGTCTGGTGATAGAGGATCGTTACATCGACGCAGGTCCCGAGTGGAGGGCTTTCGACAGCGAGCAGAGGGACAAGAGGAGCAGAGTCGGTGCTCCTGTGACGTATACGATCCACGACAAAGGTCTATCGACCATCATCGACTGGAGCAACAAGGACTACTACGGTAAGGCTATATCCGTCAGGAACAGAGCGCAGCTCTTCAGGCTGCGCAAGTGGCAGCGCAGGATAAGGATAAGCAACGCTACCGAGAGGAACCTGGCGTTCGCGCTGAGCGAGCTCGACAGGATGGCTTCAGCCCTAGGACTTCCAAAGAGTGTGAGGGAGGCTGCGGCTGTCATATACAGGAAGGCGATAGAGAGCAACCTGATAAGGGGTAGAAGCATAGAAGCCGTCGTTGCCGCAGCTCTTTATGCGGCGTGCCGCCAGGCTGGGGTGCCGAGAACACTCGACGAGATATCACAGTATTCGAGGGTCGACAGGAAGGAGATCGGGAGAACCTACAGGTTCATCGCCCGCGAGCTGGGGCTCAAGCTGATGCCGACGAGTCCAGCCGACTACGTGCCGCGCTTCTGCGCAGCCCTCGGCTTGAGCGGAGAGGTTCAGAAGAAGGCGATAGAGATCATAAAGAAAGCCGAGGAGCGAGAGCTCACGAGCGGAAGGGGTCCGACTGGCGTTGCTGCAGCAGCAATCTACGTGGCTTCGATCCTCCTAGGCGAGCGCAGAACCCAGAGAGAGGTTGCTGAAGTCGCAGGAGTTACCGAGGTCACGATAAGGAACCGCTACAAGGAGTTAGCGGAGAAGCTCAACATCGACATAATCATATAAATTTTACCGGAAGGACTTATTAAGCTTCGAGCGAACTTTGCCCGATGGAGGCAAGATTGCTCGAACTCGAAGACATCCCCGGCGTTGGAGCGGAAACGGCTAGGAAGCTGAGAGAGGCTGGATTTTACTCCGTAGAGGAGATAGCCGTCGCATCTCCGCAGGAGCTCTGCGCAATAAGCGGAATAAGCGAAGCGAAGGCGATAGAGATCATAAAGAGTGCCCGGGAGCTCACAAAGCTCGGGGGCTTCGAGAGCGGGGAGAGGTTACTTGAACGGAAGAGTGAAATAAGGTACATAACGACAGGCAGCGCTGCCCTCGATTCGCTCCTCGGCGGTGGAATAGAGACCCAGTCTATAACCGAGTTTTTCGGTGAGTTCGGGAGCGGAAAAACGCAGATATGTCACCAGCTCTGCGTAAACGTTCAGCTTCCGGAGAGCGAGGGGGGACTTGAGGGTTCGGCTATAGTGATCGACACCGAGAACACGTTCAGACCGGAGAGGATAATGCAGATGGCTGAAGCCAAGGGGCTCGACGGCAGGGAAGTTCTCAGGAACATATACGTCGCCCACGCTTACAACTCCAACCACCAGATGTTGCTCGTCGACAACGCAAAGGAGCTGGCTGAAAAACTGAAGAGGGACGGCAAGCCCGTAAGGCTGCTCGTAGTCGATTCCCTCACCTCGCACTTCAGGGCTGAATACGTCGGCAGGGGAACGCTCGCGGACAGGCAGCAGAAGCTCAACAGACACCTCCACGACCTCATGCGCTTTGGCGAAGTCTTCAACGCCGCCATCGTCGTAACCAACCAGGTTATGGCGAGACCCGACATCGTCTACGGAGACCCGACGAAGCCTGTCGGCGGACACGTGGTGGCGCACACGGCTACCTACAGGGTTTACCTGAAGAAGAGCAAGCAGGACATAAGGGTTGCGAGACTCGTCGACGCCCCCCACCTGCCAGAGGCGGAAGTCCTGTTCAGGGTAACGGAGAGGGGCATAGAGGACGTGGAGGAGAAAAAGAAGAAGTAGCTACAATCTTTTTTGCAGCTTTCTAACAGCTCCGAACTTTATCAGCTCCACGGCGTTCGCTATCTCAAGCAGCTCGCCGACGTCTGGGCACCTTATTCTGACCTCCTTCCCGTAGTCGGTTACGAAGGACAGCACCCAGGAGCGGGTGTTCAGCCACCAGTAGAACAGAAAAGCCGACGTGAGCGTCAGCCCGAGCGGTGCGACGAAGAACGCGAGGGCGGAACTGTAGTTGTCGATGCCGTGAAGGAAGCCGAAGGCGAAGGCGAAGATAGCTGTTGCGAGCATCGAAGCTGCTGAAATCAGGTATCCGAGCTTTTCGTCCTTGACGAGCTTCAGCATCCTCACGTCGTCGAGCATTAGCAGCCTCATACCCTCGTCGCTGTTGAAGATCATCCTGGACTCTGTTATCTTGACGATCCCCTTCTTCACCCGAAGGTCGTCGTCTATCTCGTAGACCTCGGCTTCGTAGAGAACTCTCTCGGGTACGTCTATCATCTGTGCAGGTTGCGATCTGAGAGAAAAAGTTTTCTTATGATTTAAG
>JBEVCD010000036.1:0-21991 GCA_040514265.1 Archaeoglobaceae archaeon
AAGGAGAGCCGGAGCCGACATTATAATCACATACCACGCGAAGGAAGTCGCAAAGGAGAGAAAACTTTAACTTTCTCGAGTCTTAAGACATCCGGGGGCTCGTGGTCTAGCGGTTATGACGTCGCCCTTACGAGGCGAAGGTCCCCGGTTCGAATCCGGGCGAGCCCACTCATAACCTCTCGCCTGCATTTCCGGTGACGCCTCTTCACCTGACCTATTCTGGATTTATCTCAGCAGTTCTTCTTGCAGACGTCCGAATGTAGGTTGTAGACCTCAAGAGAAGCCCTCACCTTCAGGACTCATCTTCCTTGGAGCTTATACCAAGTCTGATGCATTTGCCGGAATTTATTCCCTCTTTATATCGAAAAGAGTTAAATATATTTTTATCTTTTATTTTTTTATTTATCTCTTTCTGCCATATCGGCTACATTTGCGACCTGTTTTAAATATTTATAAAAAATGTCATTAATTGTATCTCCTAGCTCTGTCCTAAATCCTCTAAAATAGGAAATTACCGTTTTGCCAGAATAACGCTCGAAGGTCTCTGATCCCTCTCCAAACAAGGGCTGGAGGTTGGCTTGATAGGTTTTTGTAATGGAGGATCCGCGTGAAGCTGCGAGATCTTGGTGAAATCTTTCTAGTCCTCGCGCCTCAGTTCTTTTGTCGCCTCCGCAACTTCGACGATCCTCTTCGCCAGAGCTTTAGCCGTTCTTATCGCTATTTCGTCCTTCTTCACACCCCTCCAGCCAGCGTCTCCCTGCAGAACGCCGACGGGGAAAGAACCTATCGAGATCGGGTCCTCGGTCGTTGAGACCGGGAGCATCCCCTGCCCGAGGGCGTATACGATCAGGCTCATGGCTGCAAATTCAGCCCCGCCGTGGCGGAGTCCCGAAGTGATTACGGGTGCAAAAACTCTGTTCTTCAATCTGTATTTGCTCATCCTCGCCATTCTGCTCCTGTCTATCAGGTTTTTAACTATCCCCGGCACGTTTCCGAAGTAAGTCGGAACGCCGATGATTATTGCATCGGCTTCCCGCATCTTTTCGAGCACCTTGTATATATCGTCCTTCTGACTGCAGTCTCCCTTAAGGCAAGCGTCGCACCCCTTGCACGGCGCTATGCTGTAGTCTGTGAGGTTTATCACTTCGGCTTCGTGCCCCATCTTTCTGACTTCCTCCGCTATAACTTCGAGGAGGAAAAGCGTGTTCCGCTTGTTCGGACTGCCGTTTATCGCAAGCAGCTTCATGTCGAAGCTTAGGGTCGGTAGTATATAACTCATTCGGGAGAACGCAACGGATTTGCTGAAAAACGATCATACTCGCCCCTGCAAAACGTGGTAGCGATTCGAACGCCATGTCTGCCAACCAGGACGAAATCCGCTCCCAGCTAGGGCTTTGAACACATCCGAGCCGAGGTCGACGACATCTTCAAGGGGCACGCAAAGCTCGTTTGCGAGAGAATCGTAGGAGTTAAGAAGATCGTTACCCGCTCTTAAGGTTCTCTGTCCAAAGTTTGGTGGAGTTGATCCGACAGAATGGGAAGTTCTTATCGGTGCTGTGGAAGATGTGGAGACTCTTAAGTCGAACGGGGTTCCGTTACCGGCAGAGGCTGAGGGGCTGATAGAGATATTAAAAGATGCGCACGCCAGCAAGGCGCTGAGTGTCGAGATCGAAGGAGAGACGGTTTTCGGCATGCAAGGCTTAGAAAGTTCACGGTTGTGAGAAAATGAACATCTGAGGAGTGGGTGAGAGAAGAAACGTCGAAAAACATCCTTACCTGTTTGCTGAAGACGTGAAGAGCGCAAAGCTGAAAGTTGCTGGTATTTTGGCTGCAACACCTTCTCCACAGAGACGGGAAGGATATTTTCCGGTTGAGAATCTTCGGCACATTCCCACCCGCATAAACGTCAACAAGAAGGTTCAGCAGGATATGCAGCCATACTTCTCGACAACGGCAGGAAAGATATTCGGTTCAGGGAGCAGTTCGCCTGCGTCAGATGCGTTTACGGAGGATCCGAGGATGATTAGAGAAATTGGGAAGCTTGCATAACGAGGCGGTATTTGGGCAGTAACGGGATTCGGACAGCGCGGATGGGTATTTTCAAGCGGATTGAAAAATGTACTTCGTGGCGATGCTCAGAATTAGAATGGACAGCAAAATCCTGAGCCTCCTCTCATCGATTCTTCCCTGAAGTTTCGATCCCACGAAGATTCCGATCGCTCCACCAAGCCCCATCGCCGTGCCGTTGACGAGGTCTGGAGGGTAGCCAAGAGAAGTGTAGCTGACGATTCCGAAAACCGACGCGGCGAACGTTCCGACGAGGTTTGCTCCAGAAATTGCCTTGATCGGCAGTCCGAAGAAGGATACGAGGATCGGAGCCATCAGAGCTCCTCCACCAACTCCGTACGCGGAGGCTATCATCCCGATGAAAAAAGCTGTGATCGCGATGCCGACCGGGTTGAAGGAAAAGGTATTGTTCGCGAGTCTGAATTCCGTTCTGAGGGGCGAGACTTTCAGAACGACCACCTCCCCGTCCACGCGCTTCGAGCTGGAGAAAATCAGCCTTAGACCGAGGTAAAGCAGAACGGCTGCGACGAAGAGCTTGAACGTCCTGACATCGCTGAGGATGTGGACTCTGAGCCAAGATCCGGCATAAATCCCCGGGAGGTATCCGAGCACAAGGGCGACGGCTAATGGCCAGAGAAAACGTCTCTCCCTCCAGAAGTTGTAGGCTCCTAGCGGAATCGAGAGAACGTTGTAGAGAAGGTTGGTTGAGTTAGCAACCGGTGAAGTTACACCGAGAACGCTCAGCTGGAAGGGGAGAAGAAGAAAAGCTCCTGTAACTCCGGCGGGTGAGCAGACGAGTCCTATCAGGAAGGCTGCAACGAAAGGAAGGAGCACGTATTTTTTCGACGCTGAACTTAAATTTTTTACTGCTAACTTTTCGGTTTCAAATTTGAAACCCCAAGAAACAGAAAAGACAGCCTGTTTCATCTACTTGGAATCTCACCCCCACCCTGTCGTGCTCTTCTTTCATTTTCTTCATGACTCTCGTTAACCCCCAACAGCATCGATCAGCCACTACAAATTTCGGCTTATTCTCGCGGTAGTTAAGTTCTCTTATGAAGGACCTCGCCGTAAGATAATTCCTCGCCGCATAGACCTTCAGGACTAACTCGTTCCTCTCCACATCTATCGCTCTGCTGGTGTGGTCTCCTGCTTCAATCTCCCTTCAAGGTCATCGCACATCGGATCATTCTTCTGCACGTGCTTATATTCGACGAACCTCCGATGATAGTCGTTTCGTGCTTCGCGTTCGATGTCGTAGCCGACTTCCCTGATAATCTCTGGGGAAAAAGCTATCTGGGGATTTACCAAAATTTTAAGTTATCATCCTTTCTGACTCACTGCATGCAACTCCTGATGGAACACGAAGCCAAGGAGCTCCTCGAAAGGCACGGGATCGCAACTGCCAGATGCATATTCGCGGAAAGTGAAGAAGAGGCTGTCAAAGCGGCGAAGCTTATCGGTTTTCCCGTGGTGATGAAGGTAGCTTCGCCGAAGATCGTGCACAAGAGCGACGTAGGAGGAGTTAAGCTGAACGTGAGGAGCGAGGAGGAGGTAAGGAGAAATTTCAGCGAACTTATGAAGATCGAGGGAGCTGTCGGAGTCAACGTTCAGCCGATGCTGCCGCAGGGGCTTGAGGTGATAGTCGGCGTAGCCGAGAACGAGCAGTTCGGGAGCGTTGCAATGTTCGGCCTGGGCGGAGTCTTCGTTGAAGTTCTGAGGGACGTGAGCTTCCGCCTGCTGCCGTTAACTAAAAGGGATGCCGAGGAGATGGTGAAGGAGATCAGGGGCTACAGAATCTTCGAATACAGGGGGAAGAGGTACGACGTAAAAGCGATCGTTGATCTGCTCCTCAAGCTCAACGAGATAGTTGAAGAGGAGAGCGTCATAGAAATGGATCTGAACCCCGTCTTCGTCTACGAGAAGGGCTGCGTAGTAGCAGACGCGAGGATAGTTGTCGGGGAGAGGAGGAGGTTCGAGTACGAGGTCGGCGACATCAGCTTCTTCTTCAAGCCGAGGAGCGTGGCTGTGGTCGGAGCCTCCTCGAATCCGCTCAAGGTCGGTTACTCCGTTGTCAAGAGCTTGCTGAAGAGCGACGTCACTGTTTACCCCGTAAATCCCAACCTGAGCGAGTTGGAGAGTTTGAAAGTATACCCGAGCGTTTCGAGCATCGAAGACGATGTTGATGTAGCCGTGATCGCCGTCCCAGCCGAAAAAGTTCTGGAAGTTGTCAGAGAGTGCGCGAAGAAAGGAGTAAAGGGAGCGATCGTAATTTCTTCCGGATTCAGAGAGGCGGAGGACGAGAGAGGAAAGGTTCTGCAGGAGGAGCTTAGGAGGATAGCCAAGGAGGAAGGAATCCGAATAATCGGTCCGAACGTTTTCGGAATTGTAAGCGTTGTTAACAACGTGAACGCGAGCTTTACGCCGATGTTCAGCGAGCTTAAGAAGGGAAAGATCGCCCTCGTATCCCAAAGCGGCGGGATATGTCACTACATCCTTCACAACGCTGACGTTGGTTTTAGCCACGTTATCCACCTCGGAAACATGTGCGACGTTGACTTCTGCGACGTTTTCGAGTTCTTGGCTAACGATGAGTCGACGGAAGTCGTCGCTGTCTACGTTGAAGGACTGGACAACGGGAGGTCGTTCTACGACTCGCTGAAGAAGCTGTGCTCAAAGAAGAAAGTTGTGGTGATGAAAGCCGGCAGGAGTGAGACCACGAGGAGAGCATCCTTGGGGCATACTGGAAGTATGGCTGGAGACTGGGATGTTTTTAGAGCGGCTGCAATGCAGGCTGGCGCCGTCTTCGTCGAAACACCTATCGAACTTCACGACATCGCCAAGCTGCTCGCGAGCTTTGAGATCGGCGACGTTGCGGTTCTGACAATACAAGCCGGCTTGGGAATCGTCGCTTGCGACATAATAGAGGCTTGCGGTGGCAGGATTGCGAAGCTTTCGGAGGAGACGAGGAGAAAACTCCGTGAGCTGCTACCCCCGATAACGTTTCGGGACAACCCCGTTGACCTTTCTTTCAGCGGACTCGACTTGGAGACGTTCTCACGTGTCGTCGATGCAGTTTCGGAAGATGAGAACGTGGGAACGATCCTCTTCCTCTACGCCGTAGCGCCGCCGAGCTGGGTGATACCAGTCGAAGCCGTGAAAGCCGTTCTGAAGCCGAAGAAGCCGACGGTAATCGTTTACTCTTCTACGCAGGAGAACTACGCCGAAATAAAGAATGCGCTGGAAAAGGAGGGAGCAATCGTTTTTCCATCCATCGAAAGAGCAGCAAGAGCGGTTGCTTTTGCAGCTAAAAGGTCTTACAGGTAGTTAGCTTTACACATGTTCTGCAGTTCTGATCTCTGCAGACCTCCTTACTCAGAGCCATCGTTAATGCAATCTATAGGAAGTTTAACCGTGCAGAAGTGTTATCAGCTAAAAATTTAAAAAGACTGTGAAGGTTAGTCTAAGAGGTGTGAGTATGGGGGTGCTGGACAAGCTCTTTGGAAAGCAGGAGAAAGTTCCGATTGAAGAGTTCGAGGAGATAGATCTGAGCGATTACGAAGCCGAGATCTCTCAGGAGGCTGAAATGTTCGTTAAGGTTGCGGAAGTTACCGGGCTGACGGAAATTCCGCAGATAAAGAGGGAGATATACGACGGAAACATAGTCATCGCGGACATAGCGTTCGTTAAGCACGACAAACTCACGCTCGACAGGATACTGAAGGACCTGAGACAGCTGGCTGAGGACGTCAAGGGCGACATCGTGGGGTTGGGGGAGGACTACGTTATCATAACGCCGACAGGTATAAAAGTCGACCGCAACAAGATAAGAGGCGGGAGATGAACTGCCCGGTCTGCGGAAGGGAGCTGAAGCTGATAGCGACGACTTACGACGTGCCTTTCTTCGGAAAAGTACTGATAACATCGATTAGCTGTCAGTGCGGATTTAGACATGCGGACTCCATAGTGATGGATATCAAGGAGCCGACGAGGTTCACGATAAAAATCAGGAGCGACAACCTCTACACGAAGGTCATCCGTTCGACCTCCGGAACGATAAGGATTCCGGAAATAGGAGTCTCGATAGAACCCGGTCCAGCCAGTCAGGCTTTCATAACGAACCTCGAAGGAATTCTGGACAGAGTCGAGGACATAGTGAAGACCGCGATGCGCTGGAACAGCGACGATGAGAAGAAAGTAAGGCGATGCGAGTGGATACTGGAGAGAATTCGGAAGACGCTCGAAGGTGAAGAAGAGCTGACGCTTGTGCTCGAGGATCCTTTCGGCAACAGTCTAATTCTGAGCGACGAAGCTTTCAGGGAGGTTATGAGCAGAGAAGAAGCCTCTCAACTCAAGACCGGCATGACTGTAATCGAGCTCACCGGTCTGAGCGAAGACCAGATTCTAGAGCGCTCTCAAGATCTCTCATGATCTCTTCGCGTTTCCTCTCGATCTCCCTCTCCACGACTTCATCGCTCAGCGGCTTGACCCCGTAGATAACTTCAAGCTCCACCATCCTCTTCGCCTTTTTGTACTCCGCGTAGAGCTTGCCGAGCGCTCTGGCGAAGTCTGTCAGCTTGTCGGGTCCAAGGATCACGAGCGCTAGAATTAAAATGAGAAAAAATTCTCCCCACCCGATCATTGAGGTTTCTCCATGAGTTTCGTCTTGGCGAGTATCCTTCCATCCCTGGCGTGCGGGTTGCGGAAGACCGTGTCGTTGCCCTTCTCTATCTCCCTCGCCTCGTCCGCGAGCAGCGCAGCTATCCGCATCATTTCGTGCGCCGCAGCGACGAGCGGGATGTACTTCTCCGGATCCTTCTCGACGAAGCAGCCCCTGACGTCGACGTCGGCGACCTTTTCTGCGATGTAGTAGGCTGCCATGGCCTTAGCCTTCGCGTAGGGGTTGCTGAACCTCGCAGCCTCGACGGCTCTCTCGGCCGTGACGACTATCTTCGGAAGCTCCGGCTGTTTTCCGGCTTTGATGTCCTCGATAACCTTGTCTATCGCCTCCTGCACTACTCTGAAGGCTCCGGTAGCGGCTAGAACCTTGACGACGTCGGCGTTGAACAGAGCCATCTCGGTGGGGTCGAGGAACTCGCGGCGTGCGCCGATCATCGAGTCCGCGTTCACGAGGATGTATCCGAACCCTTTCTGCTCGAATTCTTCTTTGGCTTTCTTAGCGGGAGCGTCGCTGATCACTATCACCGGCTTGCCCTCGAACGCCTCCCTCGCAGCCTTCGGACCCGGTAGCGCGGCGTTCGGCGAGACGACGATTACGAGGTCGGGGTCGAACTGCTTCAGCTTCTCAGCTACCTCAGCCTGCTCCGGCTGCATCTTCGCACCGCTCGTGACCACGCGAACCTCGATGTCCTCCCTGTCGGCTCTCTCGTCGAGGAGGTATTCGAGAAGGAGAGCCGTCCCTATCGCACCCATTTTAACGACGCCTACTTTCACAACCATGCTACCACCTGTAGCAACTCTGTGGAAATTATTTAAACGTTTACTTTTCGTCCTCGCCAAAAACGCGGAAGAAGAACTCGAAGTCGTTTATCCTGATGACGAGGTTAGCTCCTCTGCTGGCAGCGTAGGTTTCCCACGGTCTTTCACCGCAGCAGTAAACTTCCGGAGCTCTGTAGCCCGTTCTTAGGTTGCAAACTGAGAGAAGTACGTTTTCGCCGAACTTTTCGGCTATGCTTTTTGCATACCTTTCAGCCTCGCTGATGCCGATCTCTTTTTCGATCTTGAGCTCCACTCTCCTCATCGCAAAAACTAAACTATAACAAAGTTAAAACTTTCGCCCGTGTAGGCTTAGAGTGTAAGCGAGAATCTTCGGCAGTTCTCTCCGCTTCGCGAACAGTATCGGAACGCCTAGGATCACGTATACGGCGCTTATAGCAAGCCTGACCTCGTAGCTTGGAATCGCAAGCTGCGTGACGAAAAGTGCTAGCAGCAGCAGGGCTTCGAAGACGTTTATCCTGCGATCGAGTATAACGGCGAGCCCGAAGAGCGACTGGGCTGCGGTCAGAAAAACCTCTTCGCGCTGCCTCGCGTCGAGCGGCAGGGGGTGGGGTTGCATTAGCGAGACACTGTAAACGACCGCTATGGTTCCGATCAGCAGCGACCACTGGTTAACCTTCGAAGATATCAGCGCATTCATCGCCGCAGCCACGCGTAGTCTGTTGACTAAGTAGATGGCAATGACGAACTCCGGAGCCTCGCTGGCGAGCGGGGCGACCCACTGGACGACTATGAACTCGTCGATGCCGATGTTCTTCGCGGTGGCTATCAGACCCTCCGCGAAAGCCTCGACGCTGATAAAGATCGTGAAGGCTGCGTACGCCATGAGGAGCACGACCGCAGACCTCCTCTTGCTCTTACTGAAGCTTGCGAGCCACATCGGGACACCGACGAGCTCTACCTCTTCTCTCTCAGCCCTCGTCGCCGCAAAGACGTAAGCTGCGAAGAGCGAGATAAGCACTACGCTGTCGAAGAGCGAGATCTCGCCGAAAAGAGGTATTTTGAACGAGTAAATCGTTGCGGCGAGAAGGAAGAAAATTTCGAGGTTTAGCCTCTCGTCGAGCTCGACGTCTCTTCTCTTCAGCTTCAGCATCGCGATCAGAACTACCAGGCTCCAGCCCACGCCGATGAGCAGCCTGTTTGCTCCCGTCATGTTTGCGGTTGCGTAGTGGACGTAATCTCCGCCGACCTTTCCGGCCATCCAGGCGAAGTAGGCATCTACAGCATACTCGGGGAGTATGGCGAGAAGAGCTACGACAGCAAGACTGAAGGATCGCGGGACGTCGATTTCAGCAGTCTCGGCAGCCCAGGAAATCAGAAAAGCCGCTCCGACTACGGCGCTACCTGCGAGCAATGCCTCGACTTCTGGAGGATAATGGTATTTCATGACGAAAGAGGCTAGCCAGGGAATTGTGGCAGCCAGCGCTAGCGACAGCTGGATCTTCGCCCTCATCGCCGCGAATTTGCCAGAAGATTAAAATGTTTCCCCGGGGTAACGCCGCCCGTCATCGCAAGCTTCGCCGCCTCCGAGCGGTTGACCTCCGGGGACTGTCCCATGCCCGGGTTGCCCCAGAATCATCGTAAGGCTGTCCGCCTCACTCCTCCGGGGACCTATCGGCATGGTGTGTCCCCGAGCTCGCAGAGAGGCTTCATCGTAAAGCGATCGCTACCTCCGCCTCCTCCCCGATCGGGGACAGAGTTTTCTCGACACCGAGCTTTAATTCCTTTTCGCCCCCTTCAATATTTTTAATTCTGAAATATAGGATGGGCTGCCAACAAGATTATTTTTCAGCTGCAAAACTGGCACTATGAATCTAACTCTCGACAAGTTCTTCTCCCTCTTCGACGCCGAGGATTCCGAAAGCTGGAGGGTTGAAGAGATTAGGCGTTACCACGAGCACCTCTTGGCGAAGCTTCGAGAAGCTTACGAGATAGCGGAGAAAGCTCGAAGCCTGGGTTTAGACCCCGAACCGTTCGTAGAAATTCCCGTCGCAAAAAACATGGCTGAGAGAGTCGAGAAACTGATAGGCATCCCCGTAGCCGAGAGGATCGTCGAACTCGAAGAAAAAGGAGTTTCGAGAGAGAATATGTGCTTCATAATAGCCGACGAAATTGTGGAGGGGAAGTTCGGAAACTTCGGCAAGGAAGAGGCTCTGGACAAAGCCGTCAGGACAGCTGTGGCGATAATGACGGAAGGTGTGGTGGCGGCACCGATAGAGGGGATCGCGAAGGTGAAGATCTGGAACGGGGAGTTCGTGAAGGTCTACTACGCCGGACCCATAAGGAGCGCCGGAGGGACTGCTCAAGTTATATCCGTCCTCGTCGCGGACTACGTCAGGAGAAAGCTTGGAATAGGTAGATACATCCCGACGGAGGAGGAAATTCTGAGATACTGCGAAGAGATTCCGCTCTACAAGAAAGTGGCGAACCTGCAGTACCTTCCGAGCGACGAGGAGATCAGACTCATCGTTTCCAACTGCCCCGTGTGCATCGACGGCGAGCCTACGGAGGACGTGGAGGTTTCCGGCTACCGCAACCTGCCGCGCGTGGAGACGAACAGGGTCAGGGGAGGAATGGCACTTGTAATAGCCGAAGGTATAGCGCTGAAGGCTCCAAAGCTCAAGAAGATAGTCGAAGAGGTCGGCATCGACGGCTGGGAGTGGCTCGACAGGCTCATAAAGAGCGAGGAGGAGAGCGAGGATTCGGAAGTTGTGAAGCCGAAAGACAAGTACCTGTCCGATATCGTAGCCGGCAGACCGGTTTTCAGCCACCCATCCCGCAAAGGCGGCTTCAGGCTACGTTACGGAAGGGCGAGAAACTCGGGATTCGCAACCGTTGGCGTCAATCCGGCTACGATGGCTCTGCTCGACTTCCTCGCTGTGGGGACGCAGATGAAGATAGAGAGACCCGGAAAGGCTGCGGGCGTTGTTCCGGTTTCGAGCATAGAGGGTCCTACCGTCAGGCTGAAAAACGGCGATGTTGTGAGGATCAGAAGCGTCGCAGAGGCGAGGGCGCTCAAGGACGAGGTCGAAGCTATTCTCGACCTCGGCGAGATACTCGTGAACTTCGGGGACTTCCTCGAAAACAACCACCCTCTGATGCCGGCAGCCTACTGCTACGAGTGGTGGATTCAGGAGGTGAAGAACAAGCTCCCGAGGGGCGATTACCGACACCTAAGCGAGGAGGAAGCGCTGGCACTCTGCGACGAGTACGGAGTTCCGTTGCACCCCGACCACACCTACCTCTGGCACGACGTGAGCGTCGAAGAGTACTCATACCTTCGGGACTACATATCCGAGCGGGGGAAGGTTGAGGGAAAAATAAGCCAGCTCGTATTCCCATTCGATTCGAAGGCTAAGGAGATACTCGAAAAGCTCCTAGTCGAGCACAAGGTAAGGGAGGGCTTTATAGTCGTCGAGAGGTGGAAAGTTCTCGTCAGGTGCCTCGGGCTCGACGAAAAGCTGCGGAAAGTAGGGGAGGTGAAGGGTAGCAACACCCTCGAAGTCGTCAGGAAGCTTTCCGGTATAGACGTCAGGGCTAAGGCGCCTTCCCGCATAGGCGCGAGAATGGGCAGACCGGAGAAGGCGAAGGAGAGAAAGATGAGCCCTCCGCCGCACATACTGTTCCCCGTGGGACTCGCGGGAGGAAAGACGAGGGACATAAAGGTGGCGGCTGAATATACGCGGAGCTACAACTCTCCCAAGGGCGAGATAGAAGTAGAAGTTGCGATGAGGAGGTGCAAGTCATGCGGAAAGGAGACCTTCTGGCTGCGCTGCGACTGCGGAGCGTTCACGGAACAGGTTTACTACTGCACGAGGTGCAGAATAAAGATCGGTAGCGAGGTCTGTCGCTGCGGCGAGGTTGCGAAGCCCTACTCGAAGCGCGTGATAAACATCAGGGAGCTATACGAGAGGGCTGTAAAAGCCGTGAACGGATACGACAACCTTGAGACGCTCAAGGGAGTAATAGGGATGTCCTCGCGTTACAAGATACCGGAGAGACTCGAGAAGGGAATACTCAGAGCCAAGCACGGCGTTTACGTCTTTAAGGACGGGACCTCCCGCTTTGACATGACGGACCTGCCTCTAACGCACTTCAAGCCGAAGGAGATAGGGGTGAGCGTAGAGAAGCTCCGCGAGCTTGGGTACACGAGAGATTACTTGGGCAGGGAACTGAAGAGCGACGATCAGATCGTGGAGCTGAAGCCGCAGGACATAATACTTCCGAAGAACGGAGCTGAATACCTTTTGAGGGTTGCGAAGTTCGTCGACGAGCTTCTGGAGAAGTTCTACGGTCTCAAAGCTTACTACAAAGCGGAGAAACCCGAGGACTTGATAGGACACCTCGTCATAGGTTTGGCGCCCCACACGTCAGCTGGTGTCCTCGGGAGGATAGTAGGATTTGCTGACGTGCTGGCTGGTTACGCGCACCCCTACTTCCACGCGGCAAAGCGCAGGAACTGCGACGGCGACGAGGATTGCGTAATGCTTCTCCTTGACGGCTTGCTGAACTTCTCCCGTAAGTTCCTGCCGGACAAGCGCGGTGGGCAGATGGATGCACCGCTCGTGCTCACGGCTATAGTAGACCCGAGGGAGGTGGACAAGGAGGTCCACAACATGGACATCGTAGACGAATACCCTCTGGAGTTCTACAGGGCAACCATGCGCTACGCGAACCCCAAGGAAGTGGCGGAGCTCATAGAGAAGGTCGGAGACAGGCTCGGGAGTGAATACAGGTTCTGCGGTCTGAAGTTCACCCACGACACGAACGACATAGCTGATGGAAACAAGGAGAGCGCTTACAAGTATCTGGAAACGATGCAGGACAAGGTGAGGGCGCAGATGGAGCTCGCGAAGAAGATAGTCGCGGTCGACGAGCACGACGTGGCTGAGAGGGTAATAAACGTGCACTTTCTTCCCGACATAATCGGGAACCTGAGGGCTTTTTCGAGGCAGGAGGTCAGATGTCTGAACTGCAACGCGAAGTTCCGCCGCATACCTCTGAGCGGCAAGTGCACGAAATGCGGCGGGAAGCTGACGCTCACAGTTCATGGCAGCTCGATAACGAAGTACCTCGGACTCTCGAAGATGCTCTGCGAGGAGTTCAACGTCTCGAACTACACGAAGCAGAGGATAAAGCTGATAGAGCTCGAAATCAAGTCGCTGTTCGAGAGCGACGTGAGGAGGCAGGTGACGATAGCACACTTCTTTTAGGGGTTCAGCGGACGTAGTCTTTAATGCGTCCGCCTCGGGACACATCACTTCTACGGATAAACTGTAGAAGCTCGTCCCCTTTCAGGGCAACCCCGAGGCCCCACATCCGTTTAATACTGCAACAACATCCCTATCCGCAATGAAACCGCATCCGCACTTCATTAACCTGCCCCCATAGGTCGCCATGCGACCCGAACAGAGGGGGCAGGTTTTGGAGGAATTGGAAGGATTTACGTATTTAACCGGCAAACCGAACCATCTAAGCTTGTATTCGAGCATGAACTGGAACGTTCGAGCGTTCCATTTTGATAACTTGCGGTTCATGTCTTTGCGACCGTTAAGTATTCTATCCTTGATATTTCTCAAATCTTCGAGGATGACTCCATGCTTTAGCTAAGCCAGTTCCCTTGCTATTGCTGTAGTTATTTTATGTATCATATCCTTTGCACGATTCTTCTCTCTCTTAGAATACTTCTTCATGAGCTTCTCAGCAGTTTTCGGTTTTGTTTTGCTCAACTTTTGAATCCTTCTCCTCTTTTCCTCGTAAACTCTGTGAACGTGGTAGAGTTTCCTTAAATCGAGTCTTACAATCCTTCCGTTTATGAATCCAGTAATATTCGTCAGATTTACATCGAATGATGCATAATCATCTGGATCTATTTGCTTAACCCCCTTCTTGAACGTTATGATTAGTCTATCCTCCTGCAAAATCAGTCCGCCAACGGAATCGAAATCTTTTGGCAGGTAATCGAATTTCTTGAGATCAACTTCGAGGTAACGCTTTCTCGGCTCAATTGTGATCTTGATTTTACCTTCTCTAACCGAGAACAGAGTTGTTTTTACGTAAACTGATTTTCTCGTGATTTTCGGCTTTGATCTTGCTTTCCCTCGATTGTACAACTGAATCCATCCCTTAACGAGTCCTATAACCGAATTTATCGCCGAATCAACGTAATGCTTTGCAAATTTCCATTCCTTGAGAAGTTCATCTCTCAGACTTCTCCTATCTTCTCCATTGAACTTAAGGTGAGCTTTTCCGGTTTTTAAGAACTTCACATGCCTGAAAATCCTCTCTAAGGCAATCCTTCTCAGCCTAAAGTATTCCTTAATCAGATCCTTTGGCACTTCTACCGGAACGCTGTAGCTTTTTATCGCTTCCACATTTACAATTCGACGAAAAGATTTTTAAACTTTTTACCATGAAGATGACCGTGCAAATTGAAGTTAAAGGGAACAAAAAAGATGCTTTGAGCGAGGCAATAGAGAGCCGTTAAGCTCTGGCTGGAAAAGCATGGTTCACAAAAATTGAAACCGCTCGCAACGATTTCTTTCATCAGGCAATGCTTTTCTGTTAATTGTAAAAATATTTAATAGTTTCGCGAGGCGAAGATTTTAGGGAAAGCCTATTTTTCAACTCTTCTCTCTGAAACGGTATGGAGCTGATAGTAATCGGCAGCGGCTTCTTCGCCGAGCGATTTGTGGCTAACCTCATGAACTACCCCAACTCCTGCCCCTCCTTCGGAGCCTGCGGAATCGACGCCTGCACGCAGTGTAAGCAGGGAGCTTACAGCTTCACGAAGGACATAGTAGCCGTCTACGCCACACCCGATCCGGCTACGATGCCGGACTTCGTCGAAAATCCGACCGACTATCTGCCGAAAAAGATCGCCGAAGCGGACGTCGCCGTAGCTGTAAATCTCCACGCAGACGTGCTGGCGGAGCTTCCGGCGGTTCTCGATGGGAAGGTGTCTGCTTTAATAGTTCCGATCGAGGAGCCACGCTGGTGCCCTCCGGGGCTCAGGAAACAGCTGGCGGAAAAGTGCGAGGATCTCGGCATGGAATTCGCAGCTCCGAAGCCTTTCTGCAGCTTCAAGCCGAAGAAAAAGTTGATGAGGGAGTTTTACGATTACTTCCGCGTTGGCTACCCCGCCTTCGAAGTGGACTACGGGGACTACATCGAGATGGTCAGGGTTGTTGCAAGCCAGCCGTGCGGTGCAGCTTGGTACATAGCTCTGAAGCTGCGGAAGTTTCGCTTCAGCAGCATGAGGGAACTCTGGAACGTTGTCGCTGAGGCTCACCACAGCTTTCCGTGCACCGCGAGCATGGAGAAGGACATCGAATACGGGGACACGCTGCTGCACGTAGCCGGCTACATAGCGAGACATGCCGTGGATGTAGCTCTTGGATATGAAGGCGACGAAGAAATACCGGAAAGTTTGCTGAAAATAGTCCTGGAAGGCACAGAGTAAAAAATTAAATGTTTTCGAGACTCGAAAGACTCTCTTCGAGCTGCTGGAGGTCGTTGAGCAGCTGCTCGATCTCTGCGATTTCTCCGGTTAAGTTCTCGACCTCCGATATCATGGGTTCCTGAACAACCGTGGGTGTGGGAGTTACCGTGGTTGTGGGAGTTATTTCGGACTTCGTCTCTTCAGCAGTCTTTACGCAGCCGAGCAGCAGCGCTGTGATTGCAAGAAGAGCGATCCACCTCATTCTGCCACCCCGAAAGCAACTTCGACGGTTCCGTTTATCGGTGTCTCTTCACCGACGGGCACGTTGATACGCTCCTTAACTCTGTAGTAGCCCTCTCCGCTGAACTCTGCGGAACCGCTTCCATGGGCGACTATTCTGAAGTTGCCATCTCCTTCTGCGCTCACGTTGCCCCTGGCAACTATCACGAGCATACCGTTGCCCGGAACGACCTTCTCGTTCACTACCGCGTCCTCGTTTATACTTACATTGCCCCAGCCCTTTATCAGAACGCTGCTGAAGTTCCCGCTTATGGCGAAGGTTCCGTTGACCTTAGCGTAGAGGAATCCCCTCTCGATTGAAGGCTTCGCCTCCCTCACTTTCTCCTTGACGATCTCCGCAGCCTCTCTGAACTCGGCTACGAACTCCCTGTAGGATTCGCTGAACCCTGGCTCCCCGGCTGTCTCGTTGAGTTCCTGAAGCCTCTCTTCGAGATCCTCGATCTTGCTTTCGAGCTCGCTCATGTCGACTCCAAAGCTTTCGAGCCTGTCTCTTACCTGTTTGAGCTTTTCTAAGGCTTCTTCAAGCTTTGCGACTGCAAAGAAGTGCACAGCTCTGACCATCTCTCTGTGCATCTCCCTCCACTGCTCCCTGAGCTGAGCGGCTACGCTTCTAATCTCTTCGCTCGTGTTCGCTTTTGTGATCTGCACCTTCAGCTGCTCGACTTTTTGAGCTATCTCCCGGACTTCAGTCTTCAAGACTTCTTTAGCCTCGTCTGAAATTCTCAGAGTGTCGATCCTCGCCTCGAATCTCTCGATCCACGCCTGAGTGGCGTTGGTCCACGCGAGCATAGCCCTCTTGTGAGCCTCCAGCATCCGCTGCTTTGCGATCTCCGTCCTATTCATTATTTCTTCTCTGGCTTTCTCGAAGTTTTTCACTGCCTCTCTCCATCTCTCCTCAGCCTTCTGCCACCTCTCTTCCTGCCACTTAGCCGGATACTCCTCGCTCCAGGGCTGGGCTGCGACGCTTAGCGTTGCAAGCAGCACCACGACCCACATCATCTGCACCACCCGATCGAATGTTGACCCCGTCAAATATAACGAAACTTTCTTTGAAGCTTTTTCACAGCTCGCAATCTCGGCTGTAAAGCTTTACGTAGCTTTACAACGGAACGAGAAACTTCAATTCGAAAAAGTAAAATTCGCCCGCTCCCGAAAGGGCTCGATGACGGAGACGATACTTATAAGGGGGGCGAAGATCGTCGGGCGAAGGGTCTTCGAGGGGAACCTGCTGATCGAGGGTAATAGAATAGTGGGTATCGGCGAAGTCGCTGACAAAAGCGGGATCGTGATAGATGCGAGCAAGATGGCTGCCGTTCCGGGGTTTTTTAACGCCCACACGCACGCGGCGATGGTTCTGCTGAGGAGCTACGCCGACGACATGAAGCTGCACGAGTGGCTTGAGCAGAAGATATGGCCCGCTGAGAGCAAGCTGGACGGAGAAGCAGTCTACTGGGGGACTAAGCTCGCGTGCGTCGAGATGCTGAAGAGCGGGACGACTTTCTTCAACGACATGTACTTCTTCGCACCCGAAATAGCGAGGGCTGCGAGCGAGTGCGGTATAAGGGCTTGCGTAGCCTCGGCTTTCTTCGACTTCTTCAACGAGGACACGCTTGAGGAGAGCATCAGAAGGGTCGAGAGGGAGCTGAAGGAGATAGCGAAGTATCCGAACGTAATCCCGGCTATCGGTCCGCATGCAGTTTACACAGTTAGCATCGACGGGTTGCGCAGAGCTGTGGAGGTGGCTGAGAAGTTCGACACGCTGATACACTTCCACCTGGCGGAGACGGAAAGGGAAGTCGTCGAGTTCGAGAAGAAGCACGGAAAACCGATAGTAAAGGTTCTCGACGAGATCGGCTTCCTGAGCGATCGCTTACTCGCTGCACACAGCGTGTGGCTTAGAAGGGCTGAAATAGAGCTGCTTGCCAAGAGAAACGTGAGCGTAGCCCACTGTCCGACGAGCAACATGAAGCTCTGCGTCGGGAGGGCGATAAACTACGCCGCGATGCGTGAAGCGGGAGTAAACTTCTGCATAGGAACCGACGGGGCGGCGAGCAACAACAACCTTGACATGCTTGAGGAGATGAAGTTCGCCGCGCTGCTGCAGAAGTTCTACTACAACGATCCCACTCTCCTCAGCGCGGACGAAGTTTTCAGCGCTGCAACGCTGAACGGTGCCAGAGCTTTCCGCGTAGATGCTGGAGTTATCGAAGAGGGAAAGCTGGCGGACGTAGTCCTCATCGACCTGCGGAAGGTGCAGATGGTTCCCGGACACAACGTCGTCGCCGACATAGTCTACTCCGCGAACTCGGGCTGCGTGGACACGGTGATAGTCGACGGCAAGATAGTCGTCGAGAACGGTTACTTCGAGGGGGAGGAGGAGATAGTAGAGAAAGCTACGGAGATTGCTCTCAGTTTAGTGAGTTGAGGAGAAAGACCCAGCTCATGTACCAGCCCGCGAAGGTCATGAAGGAAATTCCGAGCCAGTCCTTGGCATCGATCTTTCCAAACTTCGAAAGAACGAACTTCTGGATGTAGATAAAGAACACGAGAACCACTATGCCGAAAGGATCCCTGCTGCGGACATCGAGCGTTATGAAGTAAGAGATCGTTCCGGCTACGATTCCGAAGAGGAGCGGTAGCAGGGTCTTTGCAAGGCTCAAGCTATCACCTCATCGCCGGTCTCTTCGAAAGTAGCATCGGAAGGCTGAGCGGTGCGAACGGCTTGCCCCTGCACTCCCCTTTTATCCTTTCCGCTAGCTCATCCACGCTCATCTCTACTCTCCTCTGCTCGCTCGGCGTGGATTCGGCTCTCACGGTCACTGTAAGCGTCCCTCTCTCAACCTCTCTCTCACCGAGGACAGCGATGTAGGGTATCCACTCCGTGGCTGCATCTCTTATCTTCTTCGCCAGCGTCTCGTTCCTGTCATCTACGTCCACTCTGACGTCCCTCCTCCTGAGCTCTTCAGCGATTTCCACGGCTTTGTCTACAAAGCGGTCACTCACAGGTATTATCCTCACCTGAGTCGGGCTCAGCCAGACGGGAAGCATCGGTAGCTTTCCGGCGTCGAGCATAAACTTAGCCTTTTCGAGGAGCGCGTACATTACCCTCTCCACGGCTCCGCTCACGGAGCAGTGCAGAATCAGCGGGTGCTTCTCGCTGCCGTCGGAGTCGACGAACTTTATGCCGTAACGCTCCGCGTTCTCGACATCTATCTGCACGGTCGAGAGGGCTGAAGCCTTGTCCAGAGCGTCGACGAAGTTGAACTCGAACTTCAGGACGAAGTAAAAGAAGCGCTGATCCCACATCTCGACGAGTATCGGCTTCTTCAGAACGTCGACGAGACTGTGGACGAACTCCTTGTTGTTCTCGTAGAAGTCCCTCGTTACCCTCACCGCCACCTCATAGTCTTCTGGCTCTATTCCTATCTCCCTCAGAACCTCGATCGAGAGCTTGTACTGCTCGAAGAACTCCCTCTTAGCCTCCTCCATGTCTCTCACGAGCGTGTGCATGTCGGGCATCGTGAAGGCTCTGAGCCTTCGAAGTCCGACGAGCTCACCCCTCTGTTCCTTCCTGAACGAGTAGCGCGTGAGCTCGTAGATTCGAAGGGGGAGATGACGATACGTTACAGTTGCATCGCTTAGCATCAGGAACTGCCCGAAACAGGCTGCGAAGCGAAGGAAGAACTCCCTCTTGTCGCCCCTTATTATGTACTGCCTCGCCGGAAAACGCTCCAGGTAGCGGCGGAGCGTCGGGTGTGCTCTGTCGAACATTATCGGCGTCTCGACCTCCATGGCTCCGTATTCGATGCACTTCTGCGTTATGAACCTCTCGAGCAGACCCTTTATCAGCCTGCCCTTCGGGTAGTACCTCAGATGCCCCGAGTCGCTCGCCGACTCATAGTCGGCTATTCCGAGTCTCCTCATGAACTCCACGTGCGGTGGTGTTGCGTCTACAGCCCTCCGCTTCGCGATCTCGTAGTTCGCGAACTTCCTCAGCTTTTCGTACCCCGTGAAGTCGAACTTCTCGATTTCGACGAGCTCTTTTTCGGGGGTGAGTATGAACCAGTGGCTCACAACCTTTTCTTCGTCTTTCAGAGCCTTCGTTACCTCCGCTTCCTCACCCCCTATCTCGCGCGAGAGCTCGCTGAGCGGATGCCCCTTGCATGAAATTCTGAAGGCTTTGTACCAGCCGAACGGAGCTCTGTGAACCTCGAAGTCCGACAGCTTGGATTCGAGAAGCTTCAAAATTTCGACCGCCGTCTGAGCGTCGGCTAGATTGGAGGAGAGGTGAGCGTAGGGGTATATCAGTATCCTCTCCGCGCCGACCTTCCTCGCGACCTCCCTTATCTCCTCAGCAGCCCTCGCCGCAACCTCCTCGTTGTCCCCCTTTTCTACCGACGTGAACGCTACGAGGACTTCTTCGACCCTCTCACCCACCTTGTCAGTCTCTTCTGCGTACTTCGTCCTCTTTTTGACTTCGTACTCCATGTAGTCAGCGTGAATCAGCAGCAGTCTCATGGATGCGCCAAAGTTGCGGGAAAGATAAAAGTTGTGCAAACGACGTCGAAGCATGGAGTTAGTCGTGAACCCGAGTCCGAACGTGACACCCTACTGCTACTCTCTGCTCCACGTCGAACCGTACGCGACATGCCAGTTCAGCTGCGTCTACTGCTTCGCCCGCTGGTACAGGGGTGAAGAGCTTGCAGCGAACAGGGATGCCGTAAGACTCTTTGAAAGAGTAGCGGAGAAGATCAGGAGGAGGGGGTTGAAGCCGTTCCCCTTCCGTCTTGCAGCCTTTGTCGACCCGTTTCAGCCTGCAGAGTCGGAGTTCAGACTTTCGAGAAAGGTTATGAAGATCTCGCTGAGACTGGGTATTCCGCTGATAGTCAACACGAAAGCCGAACCAGACGAGCTAATTGTCGAACTAGCTTCGAGGGGTTTGGCGATCCTTCAGGTCTCTCTGACCACGCTCAGCGACGAAAAAGCGAGCGTAATTGAGCCGAGAGCTCCGAAGCCGAGCGAGAGGTTGAAAGTTGTGGAGAAGTTCTCTTCCGACGTCCCGACGATCGTGAGGCTGCAGCCGCTGATTCCCGGTTTGAGCGAGCTCGAAATAGTCGACGCCGCGAAGGCTGCGGGAGCGAGGCAGCTCGTTGCGGAAATCGTGAGAGACGAGGAAGTCAACGTTTCTATCTACGAGAGGCTGGGCGCTGAGCTGGGGGAACTTGAGGAGTACTCGTCAACTGCCGGCGTCGATAGAATAGTCCGACCGAAGCTCGAAGTTAGAAGGAGGGTCTACGAAGAGTTCGCTGAGAGAGCCAGAAAAGTTCACATAGACTTCGCCCTCTGCAAAGAACCGTTTTTCGACCTAGAAACGGCAGAGAACTGCTGTGGGATGCATTATCTGCAGGATTACGCTCTGAGGCTCACCCTTAGGGAACTTTCGAGAGGGGCTAAAAGCGTTGAGGAGCTCGACGAGAGATACGTTTTCGGTGAGAGGCTTAGGGCTTATCCGAGGGTGATATCCAGGGGTCTGCGGTGGCACGAGAAGGTACTCTTCGAAATTTACGGAGCGCAGAACCTCTCCCAGACGTAGTGGAGTATGCCCTTCAGCGAGTTCTGGATGTAGTAGTCCTCCCTCTTTCTTATGTCCGCGTCGAGCAGGTAGTAGCGCGAGAAGCGACGATCTTTTTCGAGGAGCTCGGTCTTGGCTATGGAGATTATCTCTTTCTCGTCATCGAAGTCCCTGCGGCAGGCTATGTCGTAGACTGTCTCGACCCACAGTTCAAGCTGCTTCGCGGCAGTTTCGGCGATCTCCACGCTATCCCTCTTGAATCCGAAGTGCGCGAAGCAAACGCGAAGGCTTCCGAACTCATTTATTTTTTCTATCGAATCCATCGCTACCTCGTAAACGAAGCGCGGGGGAGTGGCTGGGCGGAGGTAGTAGTCGTTCTTGAGCGGCATGTGTACGCCGAGCGCCTCGCCGACGAACAGAAACTCGCCGTAAACGTAGCTCTGGTGGTGCGAGGCATGCCCGGGGGTGTCGACGACCTCGAAAACTTCACCTCCGAACTCAACCTCGCCGTCGTAAATGCTTTCCTCCGGTATCGGTTTCGGCTTCCCGTAGGCGTCAGCGACCTCGCCGAGCACCTCCTTCGAAGCTCTCCAGAGTTTTTCCGGGTTTACCAGGTGCTTTTTTCCCTTCTCGTGGACGACGACCTTCGCGTCCGGGAAAGCCGAGACGACTTCTCCAACTCCACCTGCATGGTCGAGGTGTATGTGCGTCAGGAGGACGAACTCGACGTCTCTCACGCCTAGGAACTTCACACTCTCGATGAGCTTAGGAACAGTCGCCGCTGGGCCGATGTCGACAAGGACCGCTCTTTCACCCTTCTTTATGACCCAAGAGCTTATGAACTTGCGATAACCCTCCAGCTCCATCGGAAGGTCGATGAGGTATATGTCGTCCGCGATTTCGAGTATGTTCATGAGCACAGCACGCGGGGTTCTCTAATAAAGCTTTTTTTCGTGTCAGTCCCCAGAGTGTGTCCACATTAGCATAAAACTACTTAAAATTATGTACTATTATGCCAAAGGTAAAGGAAATCGTAAAGCTGAAAGTCTTTGAGAGGAACCTCTTGAAATCAAAATGCTTGGTATAGCAACGTA
>JBEVCD010000037.1:0-21918 GCA_040514265.1 Archaeoglobaceae archaeon
GTAATAGAAGGGAGCGCCGGGAACTACATCGGCGAGAAGATGAGCGGGGGGGAGATAGTGATAAAGGGTAACGCCGGCGACTTCGTCGGCACGGAGATGAAGGGAGGGCGCATAGTCATCCACGGTTCGTGCGGCTTCGTCGGCGGCGACATGAAGGGCGGCGAGATACTCATCGGCGGCAGTTTCGAGCTCCTCCCGAGCTTCCTGAAAACCGAGGACGGATGGGTCGGCGACGTGAACGTCAAGGGAGAGGGAAAGATAAAGCCCCTCTAATTTTTTGAGCATGCTGCTCAGAGTAGCCCACACGCCGGATGCGGATGACGCCTTCATGTTCTACGCGCTCGCAGCCAAAAAACTGGACACGTGGCTTGAAATCGAGCACGTGGTAGAGGATATAGAAACGTTGAACAGGAAAGCTCTCGAAGGTGTTTACGAGGTCACGGCGATCTCTGCTCACGCCTACGCTTACGTCTGCGACAGGTATCGAATTCTCGCAACCGGGGCGAGCGTCGGTGACGGCTACGGACCGATAGTCGTTGCTAAGGAGCGCTTGGATCTTAGAGGCAAGAGGATAGCCGTCCCGGGGCGCTATACGACTGCCTACCTGCTCTTAAGGCTTGCGGTTCCCGAGTTCGAGGCGGTCGAGATGAGGTTCGACGAAGTCATCGATGCAGTCGTGAGCGGCGAGTGCGACGCAGCCTTACTGATTCACGACGCCCAGCTCGGCTACAAGGATGTTGGACTGGTTAAGGTCCTCGACCTCTGGGAATGGTGGAACTCCCGCTTTTCTCTGCCCTTACCGCTCGGTCTCAACGCGATAAGGAGGGACGTCGACGCCGAAGTGGCGAGGGAGTTTCTGAGGTGTATGAAAGAGAGCGTGGACTACGCTCTGAGGAACGTCGATGAGGCTCTGGAGTATGCGATGAAGTACTCGCGCCTCGATAAGGAGAGGACGAGGAAGTTCGTCCTGATGTACGTCAACGATTACACGAGGGAGATGCCGGAAAGCGTCGTCAGAGCTCTTGAGACCCTATACGGCGAGGCGGAAAAGTTTCTCGGCAAAAAGCCACCGCTCGACGTACTTAGGATAGGTGGAGTCGACTCGCAAACCGGATGCCAGCAAAACCCGCATTCTGACTTCAACGGTTGTTAGCTCTCACATTCTCTTCCCTACTAAGGCTTCTGTAGTATCTCGCATCTTCTCTCACAAAATCCCTATTCGACGAGGGGTTGGAGGTGGGTCTTTATGAACCTGTGCTGTACTGCCCTGAGCTTGTAAACCTCATCCTCATCCATTCGCTGCACTGCCCTTATCTCCCTCTCAGCGAGCTTTGACATGAAAGCGATCCCCACTGCTATGTGGTCGGCATGCAAATCAGAAACCTCGAAGCCGTGATTCCCTGAGATTTCTGACGATCTCGGAGCTCAGAGAGAGGTCGATTTCACCAAACTTGGATATTATTTCTCTGCAGTCAATTTGAAAGTGCTGCATGAACTTTCGCTCTCCCTATTTTGCTACCACCACATCTCGAACTTCTTCCTTCCCGTTTTCTCAACTCTCACTGGTATGAAGCTGCGCTGCTCCTATCCAGCTGAGCAGTGGCCAGTTGTCGAGCGTTGGATAAACCATTCCCGAAGGTTAAGGCGATCCTCAAATCGGCAAAAAGACTTAGAGGATGAGGTGCCTCATGTTTAGGGAGTAGTAGATGAAATCAGCACCGAAGATCGCTACGAGGATGGCAAGGGCTAGGAGCACAGTTCTGTAGACCTTCACCATCCCCGCGCTGAAGGATGCGACGCTAGCTACGAACGTCAGCCAAGCGAAGTCCAGCCAGACGTGGGAAATGTAAAGCACAGCAATACCGGCGTAGCCGGCGAGCATAACAGCTTCAGCCACGAGGGCTGCGCCGATCGTAGCCCACCAGGCGATGAAGAAGGGGTTGAGGAGGGTCAAAGCAACGCCAGCAAGCAGCGGGGAGCGCTGCGAGTCTCTTGCCTCTACATCACCGAAAGCGCTCTTAGCTGTAAGGTAAGCGAAGAACAGCAGCATAGCTCCGCCGGCGAAGCTCATGAACTTCACGAAGGACTCGCTCTGCACGAAGCTGAGTACTCCGGCTGCCAGAAGCAGGACGAGCGGTAGCTCGACGATCGTATGTCCTACACTGACCATGAATCCGCCTTTCCACCTTCTCCTCACTCCGCTGGCTGCGGCTACGGCTGTGAGAGGACCCGGACTCATGGCTCCGGAGGCGCTTATGGTCGCAACTTTCAATGCGAACGTCAGCGTATCAATCCCCTCCTCCTGAGCTCTTCGTAGCACTTCCTCAGGACTTTTCTGACAACTCCTCGCTTTCTCCAGCCCCCGAGTCTGGCTGCAACCTTGCGGATACTTCCGTACTTTAAAAACATTTCGAGCAGTCTCCTTTCGTCGTCGCTAAGTTCGAGCTCCCTGAGCGCGAGCTTCGCGACCTCTTCCAGATCCGCGTCCCCGTAATAGAAGTTCCTCGGGTCCGCAGCCTCCATCGGCTCGAATTCGAACTTTACAACGTAAACCTCGCCGTCGTAGCCGAGTCTCTTCAGCTCGGCGAGGAGCTCTTCTCTACTGCTGAAGCCGTCGAGTATCGCGTCCTCTTCGCTCAGCTCGTCGATCTTCTTCTTCTCAACGCTTAAAATTCTGGCTTTCCCTATTATCTTCCCGCCCGAGTGGACATAAACTTCGTCGCCCTCTCGGAGCTTGACCCACTTCCTTATCGTCGCCCTCTTCCTGCCACTCAGAATTAGCTCCGCGTACTTTCCATCGAATTCGAGGTGTTTCATGCCACGCCCACCACTATACCGTCTTTTGTCGAGACGACCTCGAACTCCACGTAATCTCCGATCGGCTTGTCTGTGTAAACGGCTACGCTCCTGTTTCGGGAAACGACCAGCTTCTCCCCGATCATCCGCCCGTTCGCAACTATTCTGCCTCTCGCGACCTCGCCCTTCTTAAAGGGGTTGGGCAGTCTGGGTCTTTTTTCCATCCCGAAGTCCTCCGGCTTCAGGATGAGCTTGATTCCGTACTCCCTTTCGAGCTCGGACAGTTTTGAGTAAAACTCACGGAAGGACATGCTCTTTCCGACCTTCCTGCCGTAGCGGTAGGGGATGTACTTCTGAATTCCGAGCGGCGGATACCTCTTGCCAGCCCCGACTTCGAGGGCGAACTCCACTATCTTCGGAATCTCCTCGTCGTTGTATCCCGGAACCCATACCGGAGCTACGAGAAGGTCTATCTTGCTGTTCGCTATGAGTTCGGCGACTTCGAGCACTTTTCTGAGCGGGTAGTGCTTTCCGTGGAGGATCTTAGCCTTCTCCTCGCTGAGAGCACTTATGGATAAGTTTATGCGTGTTACGTTTCCTTCGAGCGCGTTTATTCGCTCCTCGTTCAGCGGAACTCCGTTGCTCTGCATCGATACGACGCTTACCTCCCTTATCTCCCACACCCTCTCGGCGAGGTATTCAAGGTAGGGGTAAAGCGCCGGCTCGCCCTGGGCGTCGAGGTGAATCTCCACGCCGTCACCCTTGAACTCCGCGACCTTCGAGAGTTCCTCGAGTATGTAGTCAGGGTCCACTATGAAGTCCGTCTGTCGGGTCTTGCTGCCCCTCCCCTCGTCCACGCTGCAGAATATGCAGCTGAGGTTGCAGCCGGTTATGCAGCGAACCTGCAGGAGGTTCGTCCCCCTGTCGATTATCCCGAAAGCCGAGTGTCCGAGCAGGGGAATTCCGCTCTCCTTGGTTATGAAGACGAGCTCCCTCCTCGTTATTCTGTGCAGAATCCTCTTCTCGTCGCTGAACGATATTATGTGCTCTCTGCTGTGCCTCCTGAGCAGATCCTCGTATCTCCTCTTTGGTATCCTTATCTCAACTATGTCTCTCAGAACGAAGACCACATCGTTTCCATCGACGTACTCCCTGATCATAACCTTTCCTTCAGCCACCTCTCACCCTTTTCGGTCAGCGAAAAGACTTCCCCCTTTCCCTCCACGAAACCCTCAGCTACGAGCCTCTCGATCAGATTCCTCGCCAAGTTTTTCGGTATCCTCGTCCTTTTGACTATCTCTTCCAGCCTCCTTTCCTCCGAAGCCAGCAGTTCGAGGATCCTTGCAGCCTGGTTCGAGATCATCGTAGAACTTTCGAGGCTAAGGTTAAAAATACCATCGCAGAGCTGTGCCGATGCGCTTCGAGATAGTGGACAAGGATGCGATGGGCAGGATATGCCGCATAGACACGCCGCATGGCAGAATTGAGACTCCAGCCCTGCTGCCCGTCGTAAATCCCAACATCCCACTCATAGACGCTTCCGAGCTCGTGGACTTCGGAGCTGAAGCCATCATAACGAACTCCTACATCCTCTACAGAACGGCTCGCGAGGAGGTCTTAACCAGAGGGCTTCACCGCTTCCTCGGCGTCGACGTGCCTGTTATGACCGACAGCGGGAGCTACCAGCTGATGGTCTACGGCGATGTCGAGGTAAGCAACGCCGAAATAGTCAGGTTTCAGCTCGAAATAGGTTCGGACATGGTCGTCCCCCTCGACATCCCGACGCCGCCGGATGCGGAGATGAAAACGGCTGAGAAGGACTGGGAAGAAACCGTAAGGAGGGAAAGGGAAGCCAGAGAACTCGTAACCGACAGGCTGCTCGTGCTCCCCGTTCAGGGCTCTACGATACCCGAGCTGAGGAGGAGAGCTGCGAGGGAGGCGAAAGAGATAGGAGGAGACATCTACGCAATCGGCGCCGTCGTGCCACTCTTAGACACTTACCGCTTCGCCGACGTGGCGAGGATAGTCCTCGAAGTTCGCAGCGTTCTGCGCGTGGAGCCGGTGCACCTCTTCGGCTGCGGACACCCGATGGTCTTCGCGATGGCTGTAGCCATGGGCTGCGACCTCTTCGACTCCGCAGCCTACGCGCTCTACGCCAAAGACGACCGCTACATGACCGTTCACGGGACGAAGAAACTATCCGAAATGGGCTACCTGCCGTGCAGCTGTCCGGTGTGCAGCAAGTACAGCGTCGAAGAGCTCAGAGAGATGGAGAAAGCCGAGAGGGAAAGGCTCCTGGCTGAGCACAACCTTTACGTTAGCTTCGAAGAGATCAGGAACGTAAAGCAGGCTATAAAGGAGGGTTCACTCTTCGAGCTCGTCGAAAAGAGGGTCAGAGCTCACCCCTACCTGCTCGCCGGCTGGAGGATGCTGAGGAGATACTGGAAGATCCTGGAAGAGGCTGACCCGAGGGCTAAGAGGCGCTTCCTATACTGCGGAATCGAGAGTCTCTACAGACCGGCTGTGAGGAGGCACATCGAGGCTATGAAGAATGTCGAGTTCGGAAAGGTCGTTACGGTATCCACAGACTTAGGAACGGTCGCCGATGTGTACCTCCGCCCGGTCTTCGGGCCAGTTGCAGCCGAACTCATGGAGAGTTATCCCGCCGGACATGCGGAGATGCCGGAGGCTGAGCTGATGGAGGAGGAAGCCATACTGGTTGCGGTGGAAGCTCTCAGAGAGCTTATGCTCAGCAGGAGCGACTTGAAGTTCATCGTCTACGCCGACGAGTTCTGGGCGAAGTATCTGCGCGACCTGCCGCCAAACGGTGAGCTGCATGTTCTATCAGGAAAAGCGTGACGGTTACGCAAGGATAGGGAGGATAGACGGTAGAAAGACTCCCACAATGCTCGAAATTCCGCACGACGAGCTTGTGAAGAACATAGACTTCGGGGTGGCACCCTACGCGGCGAAGTTCTTCGTGGATGTTAGCGAGGAGCTCCTTCCGAAGGGAGAGATAGCTGTCCTCTCCGGCTTGACCTCGCTGCATCCGAGGCAAATAGTCAGAGCTTTCGAGGAAGTCAGGGGAAGAGTCGTATACTGCCCCGCAGCCGCGACGCCGGCGAACGCTGCGCTGCTGATATACCTCGGAGCCGACATACTCGACAACTTACTAGCCGTCGCGAAGGCTTACCAGGGTGTATTCTTCGCGGGCGATCTGGAAGTAGCTGTGAGCGAAGCCGAAGGTCTCTGCAGCTGCAGACACTGCGAGGAGCTGAGCAGGGAAAACGTAGCTAGGCATAACACCGAGGTTCTCAGGCAGGAAGTGGAGAAGTGCAGGCTGCTGATAGCCAGAGAAGAGCTCCGCAACTACGTGGAGGCGAAGGTTAAACTGAACCCGGAGCTGACAGCGGTTTTGCGAATACTGGACGCGGAAGGCAGCGTAGAACACTTTCCGCGTTTCAGGAGGTCGAGGTGTAACTTCTCAGCCCTGGAGAGTGCGAACAGGTTCGAGGTGAGGTACTTCCTCAACAGGGTGGCTGAGGTCTACGAGCCGAAGACCAGAACTCTGCTGCTTCTGCCGTGCACGGCGAGGAAGCCTTATCTGCTTTCGAAGACTCACAGAACTATCAGGAGCAGGGTAAACGTAGCTGTGAACGAGATAATCATTTCCTCACCCCTCGTCGTCCCGCGGGAGTTCGAACTCGTTTATCCGGCTTGCAACTACGACACGCCGGTGACGGGTTACTGGAGCGAGGAGGAGATTTCGTTCGTCGCTTACTGGCTCAGGAGACTCGTAGAGAAGGGAGACTTCGAAAAGATAGTCGCGCACGTCGAGGGAGGATATAAAAAAGTCGTCGAGGCTGCGCTTAAGGACTTCGACGTCGTTTTTACTGTTGAAGATAGCATAACGAGCAGCTCGTCGCTCGACAACTTGCGGAGGGAACTCGAAGACGAGGGATACGACTTCCGTAGAGAGATATTTCCAAGCGTCTCGCGCTACCAGTTCGGAGTCGAGCTAGGTGGTTCCGTGAGGGGGAGGTATCCGGAGCTCGAACTCTGGAGCGACGAAAGGGTCGCGAGGATAGAAGTTGGTTACGGAAGACTCGACGTCTACGGCGAAGCGGTCGATAAGCTCATACGTGAGAAGGTCTACTGCGTCAGGATAGACGACTTCGAGCCTAAAGGCACCATATTCGCAGCCGGAGTCGTTGAGGCGGACGAGAGGATAAGACCGAACGACGTCGTCGTATTCTACTCGAACGAGCTCAGAGGCGTTGGAGTAGCGCTGATGAGCGGAAGGGAGATGGTCGAATCAGAAAAGGGCGCGGCTGTGAAGGTTAAGAGGGTGCTCAGGTAGCGTAACATTCATCACCGCTCAGCGGCGGGAGTACTCTTCATCGCAGAGCTCCTTTGTATTCGCAAATTTTTAAAATTTCGGGAAACATTCCACATGGTCTAAAGTGGCGTAGCGTCTGCTTTTTCCGAAACAGACATGCGAGGGGCACTTTGACTGCTGCACAGCATGCTACCGCTACCGGGGACGACTAAATTTTTTAATCGCTCCAAGACCGGAGACCATGATTCCCCCCACCTACTCACCGCACAGGATTGAAGCTGACGTGTTCAAGTTCTGGCAGGAAAAGCGGATATACGAGAAGGTAAAAGCCAGAAAGGGGAAGAAGTTTTACTTCGTCGACGGTCCCCCGTACACGACAGGAAGAATACACCTCGGGACGGCTTGGAACAAGGTGATAAAGGACACTATCCTCCGCTATCTGAGGATGCGCGGATACTCACCGACCGATACGCCGGGCTGGGACATGCACGGACTTCCGATAGAGGTAAAGGTCGAACAGGAGCTCGGGTTTAAGACAAAGAGGGACATAGAGAAGTTCGGGATAGAGAAGTTCGTTAGGCGCTGCATGGAGTACGCTCTGCGCAACAAGGAGGCGATGACGGAGCAATTCAAAGCCCTCGGAGTCTGGATGGACTGGGATAACCCCTACATGACAATAAAAGCCGAGTATATGAACGCAGCCTGGTTCACGCTGAAGAGGGCTCACGAGAGAGGTCTGCTCGAAAAGAAGCTGATGGTCGTCAACTGGTGCCCGCGCTGCGAAACCGCTCTGGCTGATGCTGAAGTCGAGTATGCGGACAGGGAGGACCCCTCGATCTACGTGAAGTTTAGGGTGAAGGACAACGAGTTCATAGTCATCTGGACCACGACACCGTGGACTCTGCCGGCTAACATAGCGGTCGCCGTCCATCCAGAACTCGAATACGCGAAGGTCCGGGCTTTAAGAAACTCGCAGGAGGAGTTTTTGATCCTCGCTAAGGACTTGGTCGACGAGGTTCTTTCGAGAGGCGACTACGACTCGTGGGAGATAGTCGAAACTTTCAGGGGGAGCGAGCTGGAGGGTCTTGAATACGAGCACCCGCTCGCGGAAGAGGTTCCGAAGCAGAGGGAGTGGGAGCACAGAGTTTACGCCGCGGAATTCGTGACCGCTGAGCGGACCGGATGCGTTCACGTAGCTCCGGGGCACGGAGTGGAGGACTACGAGCTCGCTATGCTGCACGGTTTACCGATCTTCAACCCCGTGGACGACAGGGGCGTTTACACGAGTGAGGCGGGTAAGTATGCGGGAATGAGCATCAAGGAAGCGAACGACGTGATAATCGACGACCTCCACACCAAGGGACTTATCCTCGCGGAGGAGAAGATCATCCACCGTTACGGTCACTGCTGGCGCTGCAAGAGCCCGATAATCTACCGCGCGACGGAGCAGTGGTTCATAAAGGTGACGGCTGTGAAGGAGAAGATGCTCGAAGAGATCGACAAGGTCCGCTGGATCCCTCCATGGGCTGGAAGTGCGAGGTTCAAGGACTGGGTGAGCAACGCCAAAGACTGGTGCATAAGCAGGCAGAGGTACTGGGGAATACCGCTGCCCATATGGATATGCGAGAAGTGCGGAAAGATGAAAGTCGTCGGCAGCGTGAGCGAAGTGCCGTGGAAAGACGACCTCGACCTCCATAGACCGCGCATAGATGCTGTAACCTTCGACTGCGAGTGCGGAGGCGTGATGCGAAGGGTTCCGGACGTCTTCGACGTGTGGTTCGACAGCGGCGTTGCGAGCTGGGGGAGCATAGGCTATCCGCTCAGAACGGAAGCGTTCGAGGAACTATGGCCGGCTGACTTCATTACCGAGGGGCACGACCAGACGAGGGGCTGGTTCTACTCGCAGCTCGGGGCGTCGATAATCTGCTTCGACAGGGCTCCCTACAAGACCGTCCTCATGCACGGCTTCACGCTCGATGAGCAGGGGAGGAAGATGAGCAAGAGTCTCGGCAACGTCGTGGAGCCGGAAGAGGTGGTGGAGCAGATAGGTGTCGACGGCTTCCGCCTCTACGTTCTGAGCTCCGCACCTTGGGAGGACCTTCGCTTCAGCTGGGACGAGGCGAAGAACGTCGACAGGATGCTGAACGTGGTCTGGAACGCAATACGCTTCGCCCACACGTACATGTCACTCGATAGATTCCGCTTCGAGGGGCTGAAGCACGAGCTTAACATCGAGGACAGGTGGATACTTTCGAGGCTTGAGAAGTTCAACCGCGAAGCCGTCAGCGCAATGGAGAACTACCACCTCCACAGAGTCGTGAGAGCTTTCTTCGACTTCTTCGTCGAGGACTTCAGCAGGTGGTACATCCAGCTGATCAGGGCGAGGGTCTGGGAGGAGAGTGAGTCGCCCTCAAAGCTCGCAGCCTACGAAACCATGTTCAGGGTGATCGACAAGTCTCTGAGGATAATAGCCCCCTTCGCGCCCTTCTTATCCGAGTGGTTCTACCAGAACTTCGTGAAGGTCTTCAGAGACGGGGAGGAGTCGATATTCCTCGAAGAGTATCCGACGCCGGACGAGAGTTTCATCGACGAGGAGCTCGAAAGGTCCATGGACGTGGTGCGCCGCATAGTGGAGGCTGCGAACGCAGCCAGAAACAAAGCCCGAAGAAAGCTCCGCTGGCCGCTTCGCGAACTGGTAGTCGAGACGAGGAGCGAGGAAGTAGTTAGGGCTGTCAGAGAGCTCGAAGACATCCTCAAGTTGCAGTGCAACGTGAAGAGTGTGAGGATCGTCGAGAGCTTCGAGAAGGAGCTTGTGATAAAGCCGAACTTCAAGGTCGTGGGACCCATACTGAAAGACAAAGTCAAAGCCTTCGCAGACTACGTCGCATCGTTCAAGGAAATTCCGGAGAAGATCGAGTTCGATGGCGTTGAGCTCGGAAGGGAGGCACTGATCGTCGAATACAAACTGCCGGAGGGCTACGAATACGAGGAATTCGAGGACGGCGTAGTTTACATCTACAAGGAGCTCGACGAGGAACTAGCGAGGGAAGCCTATGCGAGGGAGATCGTCAGGAGGATTCAGGAGATGAGGAAGGAGCTCGATTTGAACGTCGAGGAGTTCATAAGAAGCTACGTCGAAATAGATGCCAGACTCGTCGAGGGCTGGGAGGAGTACATAAAGAGGGAGACGAGGAGCGTCGAGCTGAAGTTCGGAGAGGCGAGGGGATACGTGAGGGAGTGGGACATCGAGGGTATGAAGGTCAGGATAGGCATAGAACGACTCGACTAGTTCGTTTTTCGAACGAAAAGGATTTTTATTTTTGACAACACTAACCAACATGTTCCAGACGGCAGACTGGAAGAAGGAGAAGCACGTGCCGGTTATAGAGGTTCTGAGGGTCGAAAACAACGTTGCGGAAGTTAAAGTCAGCGTGGGCAAAGAAATTCCACATCCCAACACCACGGAGCATCACATTGCGTGGATAGAGCTTGTCTTCCATCCTGAGGGCAGCAAGTTTCCATATGTAATTGGCAGGGCGGACTTTGCAGCCCATGGAGCTTCGGTTGAAGGCCCCAACACGAGCGGCGTTTATACGGAGCCGGTCGCGTACTTCACGTTCAAAACTGAGAAGGGCGGAAAGCTCGTGGCGTTCTCTTACTGCAACATCCACGGACTCTGGATGAGCGAGGAGAAGTTGGAGGTTTAATTTAGCCATTTTTTATAACTCAGATCTTTGGGATGGATTTTTTAACCTCTGAACACCCTTGGCTGTATGAGGGATAAGATACTCGAAGTATTCCGGAGCTACGATGCCGAAAACATCAGGATAGGTACCCTCGGCAGCCATTCGGCTCTGAACATACTCAGGGGGGCGAAGGATGAAGGGTTTGAGACAGTCTGCATATGCAGAGAGAGGGAGAGAAAAGTCTACGAGAACTTCGGTGTAGCCGACAAGATAATCGAGGTCTCGGATTTCCGTGAGCTCCTTGACGAGCACCTGCAGAGGCACCTGAGGGAGCTTAATGTAGTCCTGGTCCCCCACGGCTCCTTTAACGCGTACATCGGCAGGTTCGACAAGCTTCTGCTCCCGATCATCGGGAACCGCAAGCTCATGGAGTGGGAGACGGATAGAGAGAAGCAGAGGAGGTGGCTCGAATCAGCCGGCGTAAAGATGCCGAGGAGAATCGAGAAGCCCGAGGATATCAGCGGGCTTTGCATCGTGAAGTTTCCGGGAGCAAAGGGTGGGAGAGGGTATTTCTTGGTCAGCAGCGGCGAGGAGTTCCACGAGAAGGCGAGGAGCTTCGTCGAGAAGGGTCTGATAAGCGAGGACGAAATCGAAAGGGCGGAAATACAGGAGTACATCGTCGGAATCAACGTGTACTTCTCTTTCTTCTACTCCCCCGTTAACGAGAGGGTAGAGCTGATAGCAGTCGACAGGAGGTACGAGTCGAACGTCGACGCAATCGGAAAGATACCGGCTGAGGTGCAGCTAAGGAGCCGTATAAACCCCACTTATACTGTGATCGGAAACTTCCCCGTCGTTCTGAGGGAGAGTCTGCTGGTAAAAGCCTTCGAAGCAGCCGAGAAAATAGTGGAAGTTTCGAAGGACATAGCGCAGCCGGGCATGGTGGGACCGTTCTGCATAGAGACGATCTTCGACGAGAACGCGGAGATGTTCGTGTTTGAAATATCAGCCAGAATAGTCGCCGGAACGAACGTTGGAGTGCCGAGCTCCCCCTACTCCTACATCCTCTTCGGCGAGAACATGTTCATGGGTAGAAGGATCGCGAGGGAGCTCCGGATAGCTATCGAGAAGGGTATGGCTGAGGAACTTATTTACTGAAAAACTTCACAGTGCTATTACCACAACGCAAAATGTTTGCTAAGATTAGAAAACAAAAAACTTTTTATTTCTTGAAAAAGCAAAAAGGGCATGTTCGAAGTACTCGCTCCCGAAAAGAGGAGGGCTATACTGTCCAAGCTGAAGGAGGGGAAAAAGGATCTGAAGACACTGTCAAGCGAAGTCGAAGCTTCTCCGCCGGTCGTGCTGAAGCACCTGAAGAAGCTCGAAGAGGCGAAGCTCGTCGAGAGGGAGGGAAGGCAGTACAGCCTGACTTACCTCGGCGACCTGGTACTGGTGGCTGTCGAGGATTTCGAGAGGTTCCTGAAGTTCGTCGAGAGGGATTACGATTACTGGCTGGAGCACGACTTAACGAACCTTCCGAGAGAGTTCAAGCTCAGGCTGCCGGAAATAGGGAACTACGAAATAATCAGGAGCGACGGCGAGGAAGTGCTGAGACACTTCAAGGTTTTCAGTAAAGTCTACACGGAGTCGAAGATCGTCAGAGCTCTTTCCGCTGTAATGTTTCCCGACCATCCGAAGATGTTCGTGGATATAGCGAAGAAAGCTGACGTTGAGGTGGTCGTGACAAGCAAGATCGTGAAGAGCTTGCGAGAGTACTACCAGAAGGAGCTTCAGGAGTTCCTCGACGCTGGAGGGAAGATATACGTCAACGACGACGTTAGGATGACGGTGATAGTCACGGAAAAAGCTCTCTGCCTGGGCTTCTTCCTCAGGGACGGGGTCTACGACACGGAGTCCGGAGTGATAAGCTACGACGAGTCTGCGAAGAAGTGGGGCTTTGAAGTCTTCGAGTACTTCAAAGCTCGCAGCCAACCACTCTAAAAATTTTTTAACAGCCGGTGCGAATGTTCGGAGGGGGCTCGTGGGGTAGCGGACATCCTGGGGGTCTCCGGAACCCCCGATCCGGGTTCAACTCCCGGCGAGCCCGTTTCCGATTACTTTCAGCTGCGGAGCGAAAGGGATAAGAGCAAGCTGACAACTGCCCACTGTGAGAATGCTCGAAAGGGCTGCGAAAATAGCCAGAGAGATCCTCAAGCACGACGAGGTTCTTGTCGTGACCCACATAGACGCCGACGGCATAACTGCTGGATCGATAGCTTTCGAATCCCTTAAGCGCGCGGGAGTGGAGGTGGACATCAAATTCGTAAAACAGCTTGGCGAAGAGGAAGTTGAGGAAATAAAGGACGAGAACAAGTTCGTTTGGTTTACAGACCTCGGAAGTGGTCAGATAGATATGCTGAAAGGTCTGGAGTTCGCGATAACAGATCACCACATACCGGTCGCCTCTCATCCGATGCAGCTGAACCCGCACGACTTCGGCTTGGACGGAGCTATCGAACTGAGCGGGGCGGGCGCGACGTTCCTAGTGGCGATGAAGCTGCGGAAGAAGAGAACACTCTTCGACTTCTTCGACACCAACCTCGACCTCGCAAACCTCGCAGTAGTCGGTGCAGTCGGAGATCTGCAAGATTCCCAGAACTGCATGCTCGTCGGGCTTAACAGAAAACTGGCGGAGAAGGCTGTAAAGTTAAAGAAACTCTCGATAGTCAGAGATCTACGCTTCTTCGGAAAGCAGACTAGACCCGTAGCCAAGATGCTCGAATACAACATAGACCCCGTGCTTCCGGGGATAAGCGGGAGCGAGAGGGGAAGCGTATCTTTCCTGAAGTCGCTCGGAATCGACCCGTGGAAGAGGTGGATCGAGCTCAGCTTCGAAGAGAGGCGAAGAGTTGTTTCCGCCATAGTCAGGCACTGCATAGAGTGCGGAATGTCCCACTCATCCATCTTCCGCCTTGTGGGCGAGTGCTACATCCTCCTAGACCAGCCTGAGGGGAGCGAGAAGAGGGACGCGATGGAGTTCTCGACACTTCTGAACGCGACCGCAAGGCACGGAATGGCGGAGGTAGGGTTGGGGGTCTGTCTTGGTGACGAGGAAGCTTTTCGAAAAGCGAGAAACCTTCTTCAGAGGCACAGGAGCTACATATCCTACGGTCTGCGGTTAGTCGACGAGCTCGGCATAGAGGAACTCGAAAACATCCAGTTCTTCCACGTCGGCGATGAGATTCCGGACACGGTGGTCGGGATAGTTGCCGGAATGAGTTTCCACAAGGGCAACTTCGACAAGCCGATCGTAGCCTTCGCGAAGTCGGAGAAGGGGATAAAGGTTTCTGCGAGAGCTACGCGAAAACTCGTCGAAAGAGGCGTGAACCTGGCTGAAGCCCTCAGGATCGCAGCCCAGGCTGTGGGCGGGAGCGGGGGAGGGCACAGAATAGCGGCTGGTGCTACCATTCCCGAAGGGAGTGAGGAAAAGTTTCTGCGGATCCTCGACGAGCTCGTGGGGAAGCAGCTCAGCTAATCCAAAACCTTGACGATCTCGGCTTTTATATCCCCCTTACCCCCAGTTGGCAGCGCGAGCGTTCTGCCGCAGATTATGCACTTGACAACCGTCGAGGGGTGGCTGAATATCACCTGCTCGTTCTCGCAGTCCGGACATTTCACCCTCAAAAATCTGCTCCTCGTGCTCCTTTCCACCCAATCACCCCACGAGCTCGAACCTCTTAACTCTCCACGTCTTTCGGGTGTGCGCCTTCTTGCAGACAGTGCAGCGGAAGCGTATGTTCACTCTCTTAGTCGGCTTGTCGCCGCCGGGGACTTTGCTGAACTTTCCGAGGTTTCCGACCTTACCGCGACGCTTCTTCTGTCTGCTGATCCAGTTAAGGGCTCCGGGCTTACCCTTGCCTACCTTTTCAACCTCGTGTTCGGTGTGCCTTCCGCAGTACTTGCAGAACGTCTTGATCCTCTTCGGATACTTCATCGCACCACCGCTCGGGCTAACGCTTTCACAACTTAAATTCTTTTCGCGAGGCTACGCACGCTCAACGTTTATCTTCTCGACAAAACCGCCCTTCAGCAGAGTCTCGGCGTTCAGCTTTGGAAGCGTCACGACATCCTCGCGCTTAAGCTTGTAGGTCCTGCCGTCCGCACCCTGAATTTCCACGTCCTTCTTAACCCTCACGAGCTCGTACTCCTCGCCTCTCCTACCTTCGAGCACGAGCTTCTTGAAATCTCCTATGAACTCTATGAGCTTCCTGAAGAAATCCCTCTCGACACTCGTCATGTTTTCCAGATCTCCGCCAACCGGCTGACCGCAAACTTCAGCCCACGCGGCGTTTATTATCCTGCCGGTTCGCATCTCGAATATCTTCCTCGCCAACCTCCTTATCGACTTTATCTCGTCCTCGCAACGCACCCTCGTAGCCTCATCTCCCGAGTTCTTGGCCTCCTCAAGCTCCTCGATTTTCTTCCTGATTCTGTCGTAGAATTCGTCGTCAAGCTTGCTGAGTCCGAACCTGTTCTGCTCGACGACGACCATTAGCTCGTCGATGTCCATCGTTAAGAGTCATCGTGTAAGGTTAAAGTTTTTCCACGAATTCGAGCTCCTCCCTTATCCTCCTGTAGAACTCCAGGAGGAACTTGTGTCTACTTTCCGCGAGCTTTTTAGCGGTCTCGGTGTGAAGCGTATCCTTGAGCTTCAGCAGCTTCTCCTCGAAGTGCTTCAGCGTGTCCTCGATGCTTCTTCCCCTCTCCCCGCTGAACATGAAAGCCCTCGCGACACCGATAGCTCCCATCGCATCGAGTTTGTCGGCATCGCTCAGGACTTTAGCCTCCAGCGTCCTGGGATCGCAGCCCGAGGAAAAAGAGTGAGATTCTATTGCGTGCGCGACGGCTTCGACAAAGTCGCTCCCGTATCCCTGTTCCTTCAGCAGAAGCCTCGCGCGCTCGGCTGACACTTTGGCGTGGTTCTCGGACTCTCTGGCGATGTCGTGAAGCTCGGCAGCCTTCGTAACGACTTCGAGGTTCGCCCCCTCCTTCAGAGCTATGTATCTCGCGAGTCTGACGACGCGCCTTACGTGTCCCTCGTCGTGGGCTATTTTCTCTTCCTCCTTATCACTTCTTCGAGCTTCTTCTCCAGCGGCTCCTCGTGGGTATAGGGGCATCGCAGGTAGTGCTCGACGGCTTTGGCTATGGCATCCTTCGTCGCGCTTTCGCCGGTCTTCTTCTTCAGTTCCTCCAGCACTTCCACCGGCAGCACAGTTTGAGCGTGAACTATCTTCATGTCCGCTCACCCCTAATTATCATCATTACAGTAATATTTAAGATTTGCGCAACGTTTTGCTCCCCCTCGCCATCGCAACCTTGCCAGTCCTCGCGAGCTCCTTGATACCGTACTGCCTCATTAGGTTTATGAACGCCTCTATCTTGTCCTCGTCGCCAGTTATTTCGATTATGAAGCTGTCCCTCGCGACATCGACGATGCGAGCCCTGAAGATGTTGGCGAGCTCTATTATTTCTCCCCTCTTCTCCGGCGGCGCGTTAACCTTTATCAGGCACAGTTCCCGCTCGACGGAGTTGTAAGTGACGTCGCTGACCTTTATGATTTCAATCAGCTTGTTCAGCTGCTTCGTAACCTGCTCGACGACCTTCTCGTCCCCCTCCACCACTATCGTCATCCTCGAAAGATCGTCTCTTTCCGTCCTGCCTACGGAGAGACTGTCGATGTTGAAGCCTCTCCTGCGGAATAGGGACGCAACTCTCGCCAGAACACCGGGCTTGTTCTCCACCAAGACCGCTATCGTGTACTTCACACTCACACCTCCTCGTCTATGACCTCGTTCAGCGCGGACCCTGGCGGGACGAACGGGAAGACGTTTGCCTGGTAGTCGACTCTGAAGTCCACGACGACTGGGTCGTCGAGGTCTTTTATCTCCCTCAGCACGTCCTCGATCTCGCTGGGCTTCTCGACAGTGTAGGCTACGGCTCCGAACCCCTTGGCTATCTTTTCGAAGCTCATGTCTCTGCAACCTATGCACGTCGCCGAATAGCGTTCGCGGTAGAATATCTGCTGCCACTGCCTGACCATCCCCAGGAAGCCGTTGTTGAGTATGAATACCCTGACCGGCAGCGAGTAGTAGACGCAGGTTGCGAGCTCCTGAATATTCATCAGGAAGCTCCCGTCGCCCGCTATGTCTATCACGGTCTTATCCGGAAAGGCGACCTGGGCACCGATGGCTGCAGGGAAACCGAAGCCCATAGTTCCGAGTCCGCCGCTCGTTATGAACTGCCTCGGATGCTTCACCTTGAAGTACTGCGCAGCCCACATCTGGTTCTGACCGACCTCCGTAGTTATTATCGCGTCGGGAAACATTTCGTACGTTTTCTCAACCACGAACTGCGGTTTGAAGCCCTCCTTTCTGTACCTCAGCGGATACTTTCTGCGCAACTCGTTTACGTGGTCTTCCCACTCCTTCCTCTGCTTGTACTGGACGTACGTCTTGAGCTTTGCGAGCACCCGCTTTGCGTCGCCGACTATAGGCACGTCGGCTTCGACGTTCTTTCCGATCTCAGCCGGGTCGATGTCGATGTGGATTATCTTCGCGTTCGGAGCGAAACTCGAAACTCTCCCCGTCGTGCGATCGCTGAAGCGGCATCCGACGGCAATTATCAGATCGCTCTCCTGAACCGCGTAGTTTGCGTACCTCGAACCGTGCATGCCTATGAAACCCAAGCACAGCGGGTGCGTTTCCGGAATAGCTCCCTTCCCCATAAGCGTCGTTACGACGAAGGCTGGTATCGTTTCTGCGAGCTCCAAAAGCTCCTGGCTCGCATTCGAAAGCCTAACACCTCCTCCGGCTAAAATTATTGGTCTCTCGGACTTCATTATGAGCTCCGCAGCCCTCTTTATCTGCTTCGGGTGCCCCTCGTAGCTCGGCTTGTAGCCGATCAGTTCGACCTTCTTCGGATACTTGTACTCGATGTCCGCCGTTGTGACGTCTTTCGGAAGGTCGACGAGGACCGGTCCCGGGCGACCGGTTGAAGCTATGTGGAAAGCTTCCTTCACGATTTGAAGCAACTTCCTCGCGTCGGTGACCAAGTAGTTGTGCTTCGTTATCGGCATCGTTATGCCGGTTATGTCTGCCTCCTGAAACGCGTCGTTTCCTATCAGTGAAGTCGGAACCTGTCCTGTGAAGACGACTATCGGCGATGAGTCCATGTAAGCCGTCGCTATTCCGGTGACAGTGTTCGTAGCTCCCGGTCCGCTCGTAGCCATCGCAACTCCGACTCTTCCAGTTGCTCTCGCGTAGCCATCTGCTGCGTGTACGGCAGCCTGCTCGTGCCTCGTCGTTATGTGGACTATGTTCGAGTCGTAGAGAGCATCGTAGACTTCGATGATCGCACCACCGGGTATTCCGAAGACGACCTCGACACCCTCCTCCTCAAGGGCTTTGACAAGAGCGCTGGCTGCTCGCATAAACCCACCTCGATTTTAGAAGAGTACTACGAGAGCGAGTATCGGCATCGGTGCTGCTTGGTCTTCCGTTATAAAAGTCTTGCGTAGTGGCTGGGAGTTTATTTTTTATCTGGGAGTTTATTTTTTAAACTTATCAACAAAAATTCAGGTGGTTATTAAAGCTTCGAGGGGCTGTGGGATTAGGTCTTCAGTTTTTACGCGTTCTTCAAATCCGCGAGCAGGTTATATCAGAGGAGGACGACCCACTTTCATGAAGCTGGCTATAGTTTTGGCGAGTGGGGAACTCGAAAAGGTGCAGGCTGCGAGTATAATAGCGAGCACAGCAGCGACGCTGGGCGAAGTGATGCTCTTCGCGACGATGGACGGGCTGATGGCTTTCAAGAAGGACGTGGTTGAAAACAAAGCCTGGAAAGCCGGAGAGCTCGGAAAGGGGATGCTGGAAGCGAACGCGCCGCTGTTCATAGACATCCTCAGACAGGCTAAGGAGATGGGGAACCTAAAGATCTACGCGTGTGGCATGATCATGGACATGCTGAAACTGAAGCTCGACGACTTTGTCGATGTATTCGACGATGTGATCGGAGTGACGAAGTTCCTGAGCATGATAGAGGACGCGAAAGTTCTCTTCATCTGAGGTGGTGGAAATGGTAGTCGTTGATGCGAGAGGCAGCTACTGCCCCGGTCCGCTCATGGAACTCATAAAGACTCTGAAACAGGTAGAAGTTGGGGAAGTAGTGGAGGTTCTGTCGAGTGACGAAAGCAGCGCTAAGGACATACCGGAATGGGTCAAGAAAGCCGGTCACGAGCTCGTAGAGGTGAAAAAGGAGGACGACTACTGGAGGATAGTTGTGAGGAAACTGAAGTGACATGAGGGTTCTCATAGTAGGCGGTGGAGTTGCCGGGACGATAACTGCCAACTACCTCGCCGCCAGACTGAGGAGGGAGATAGCGGACGGAAAAATATCGATAACACTCGTTTCCGATAGGGAGAAGCAGCTCTACGAGCCCGGGCTGCTCTACCTCACTTTCAACAGGGTGGAGGAGGAGGACATACTGAGGGACCTGAAGTACCTCCTCGATCCACTCGTTGAGCTGAGGATAGCGAGGGCTACGAAGATCGACGTGGAAGACAGCAAAGTCGAGCTGGAAGGCGGTGAGGCTATAGACTACGACTACCTCGTCATAGCGACGGGCTCCAGGATAGTACCCGAAGAAGTGCCCGGGCTAGTTGAGGGCGGGCACTGGTTCTACAACCTCGAAGGCGCGAAACGACTACGCGACGCGCTGGCGAAGTTCAGCAGGGGGAAGGTAGTCGTAAGCGTAATGGGTATTCCCCACAAGTGTCCAGTTGCACCGATCGAGGTAACCTTCATGCTCCACGACTTCTTCAGGATACACAGAGTCCGCAAGGATGTCGAGATCCTTTACACTTACCCGATAAATCGTGTTTTCACGATGGAAGAGGTTTCAAACCTCATCCAACAGATGTTCGACGAGAGGGGAATAAACTACAAGACGTTCTTCAACCCCGTCGAGGTGGACGCGAAGCGAAAAGTCGTTGTGACGCTCGAAGGCGAAGAGGAGCCCTACGATCTGCTCATAGCAATACCCCCGCACAAGGGTTCGCAGGTGATCATCGACTCCAACCTCGGCGACGGAGACGGCTGGGTTCCGACGGATAGATACACTCTCAAAGTCGAGGGTTTCGACAACGTCTACGCTGTCGGAGACGCCACGAACCTACCGGTGAGCAAAGCCGGAAGCGTCGCCCACTTCGAAGCCGAAGTCGTCGCGGAGAACATAGCAGCGGAAATTAAAGGGCTTCCACCGACTGCCAGATACAACGGGAAGGCTATGTGCTTCATCGAGACGGGATTCAGCGAGGCTACCTACATGTGGTTCGATTACGACACGCCGCCCAGGCTGGTGAAGCCGAACAAGTTCATCCACTGGATGAAGCTCGCCTACAACAGGATGTACTGGCTCACAGCAAGGGGTATGCTCTGAGGTGGTGTGATGGCTGAAGAGGACGTTGTAAAGCAGCTGGAACCTCTGATCAAAAAAATAGCTGAGAATCAGGAGTACCTGGAGGAGGCTATCGACAAGCTCGTCTGGCTGGAGAAAAGCGGAAACCTTGACGCTCTGCTGGGATTTTCAGCCCTCATAAAGCTCGTTCAGGACTCCATCAGCGATGCTGTGGTGGAGAGAAACATGGAGCTGCTCGCTAATCTGGGTTTGATAGCAACGAAGTTCATGAGTGAGAACGCTCTGAAGCTCTTCAACGCTCTTGGCGATGCAATCTGCAGATGCGAGAAGGAGCCCGAGCCTGTTGGCGTTATAGGGCTGATGAAAGCCCTGAGAGAGCCAGAGGTTCAGAAGGCACTGGGCATGCTGCTGAACATTGCGAGAGAGCTCGGGAAGAACATCTAAATTTTTTCTGCTGCCGACCCTTTCCATCCTACTTATTTTAGATACACGCCCTGCCCAGTTTCAAGCTTTCCGGTAACGTTGTGCCAGCCGTTATGCGTTAATTGAACAGATATGTAATCATCGAACTCGTTGCCCGTCCATCCCATCTGGAACCAGCTGTTTCTTCCTTCAAGCCAAACAACGACACTTGCATCGACAAACGGTTCGGATTCGTAGTAGATGAGCGTCGTGTAAGTATAACATTCCGCATTTTCCCAGTATTTGACGTACTCCTCGGGGCACTCCACTTCTCTCAGGCTGAACTTGGGCTTGAGGATATACTCTCCATTCAACGGACTTAGAGTATTGATTTCTCTGTCGAGCTTGAGCCTAAGTTCGAAATCGTACCTGGCTGCCCTCTTCACCATGGTTGGCGTAGGTGTCAGGTTGCTCCCCGGCTCAACCGGAACTGGCATCGGTTTCATCACCCACGCTCTGACCTTCTCACCACTGAGCTTCAGCATCTTGCCATAAGAAGTTTCCACAAGCTCAGCCTTCCAGCTGTCGGGAACGGATAGATTAGCAAGTTCAATCGGCTCATCAAGCACGGGAAGCGGGACGATTACGGTTACATTCTCAACTTCGTCTATTTCGGGTGGTTTAACAGCATCTCCCTCAAAATCTCCGAAGGTTACGGAAACCCTGTAATCGATTTCGTGGGTAAAGCTTCCTTCCTCGGGAGCAAGACATCCCAGTAGGAGGGTTGTGAATAAGAGCAAAATGCAATACCTCATCGATAACGGTCAGAATCATGAGTTTAAAACATTTTTACTCCTTAACCCACTCGCTCAGGTAAACCTTGAAAGTCTTCCCGAACTTCTCCCTCACAATCAGGTCCTTCTCCTCAAGCTTCTTTATGATCATTGACATCTTTGAGTTTGAAAACTCCGTTCTTGCTCTCAGAGAGTGCTGATGCGATTTTACCAGCTCATTCGGGCGACGTTTTTTCCCACGACCCCGTTATGTGTTCGCTGTTCTGAAATTCCTAAGGTCGTGACTGCTGAAGCTTCTTGAGCAAAGCAGCATTTGCCGCTCCATGCACCAGCCTACCCCCATACTCTCCCGTTATCGCAAAGAAAAGCAACGCTGCTCCGAGAGCTACGATGGAGTAGTTTGTTACAGAGTGCAGAATGACGTAA
>JBEVCD010000038.1:0-21870 GCA_040514265.1 Archaeoglobaceae archaeon
CCAATTCAAAGCAAAAAGTTTATAAACTCGACGTGCTCTTTGTCACTATGAGCCAAATTGGCAAAAAAGTGAGGCTGGAGAGGATAATCGACCGTAACACCGGCAACACAGTGATAGTGCCCATGGACCACGGAGTTTCGATGGGACCGATAGAGGGCTTGATAGATCTGCCGAAGACAATAAACGCCGTGGCGGAGGGGGGAGCGAACGCGGTGGTTCTGCACAAGGGCGTCGTCACCTTCGGGCACAGGGGATACGGGAAGGACGTGGGTCTCATACTGCACCTGAGCGCTTCGACGAAGCTCGGACCCGATCCCAACGAGAAAGTTCTGGTCTGCACGGTCGAGGAGGCGATAAAGCTCGGGGCTGATGCTGTCAGCATACACGTGAACGTGGGAAGCAAGACGGAAGCTGAGCAGCTGATGGCGCTGGGCGAAGTTTCGCGTATCTGCAGTGAGTGGGGAATGCCGCTGCTGGCTATGATGTACCCAAGGGGCGACGGGATAAACCAGTTCGACCCCGAAGCCGTAGCGCTCGCCGCGCGCGTAGGCGCTGAGCTCGGTGCGGATATAGTCAAGACGAACTACACCGGCAGCGTCGAGAGCTTCAGGAAAGTAGTTGAGGGCTGCCCAGTACCCGTGGTGGTTGCCGGCGGTCCGAAGATGGGCAGCGCCGAGGATGTGCTCAGAATGGTGAGGGAAGCCATGGACGCTGGAGCGAGAGGGGTTGCAATAGGCAGAAACATCTTCCAGGCAAACGATCCGACGAGGATGACTAGAGCTATAGCCGCCATCGTCCACGAGAACGCGGACGTAGAGGAGGCGATGGAGCTGCTCTAGCGTATGTGTCTGTCGACGTCTTCGATCTTCTTGCCGCAGTAGTGGCACCTCGCCACGACCTTTCCATCTTTTACTGAGACGTAGAACTTCGACGTTATCGGCTCCCTCTCGGCGTTGCTTATGCACGTTCTGTTCGGACACACGATGATGTTCTCAACGACTTCCGGCGGTTTGACCTTGAACTTTCTCACGATCTCGTAGTCCTTGATAAGATTTATCGTCGCGTTCGGAGCGATCAGCGCTATCTTGTTCAGCTCCTCGTCGCTTATGAACTTTCCCTCTACCTTCACGATGTCCTTTTTGCCCATCTTCTTGCTCGGTACATTCATGACCATCGATATAGTTTCTCTGCTCTCGTCGCTTATTCCTAGAATCCGGAGGACGAGGAGAGCTTTTCCGGATGTTATGTGATCTATCACTGTTCCCTCCCTTATTTTGCTGATCACGAGTTCCCGCCTCATCTAATCACCTCCACGAGGATCGACATCCTTACGGGAACGCCGTAGAAGGCTTGTTCGAAGTACTTCGCATGCCTGGTCCTATCGACCGCAGTATCAATCTCGTCGACTCTCGGGAGGGGGTGGAGGACTATCAGCTCTTCCCTAGCATTTCTGAGTGCTTCGAGTGTTATCCGGTAGCTGCCGGCTACTTTCCTGTATTCCTCCTCGTCCGGAAACCTCTCCTTCTGAATCCTGGTAACGTATATTACGTCGAGCTCCCCTATCACGTCTTCGAGCTGCACGACTTCGGCGTTGTCTGCGACCTCTTCGTAAATTTCCTCGGGCAGCGTCAGCGAGGGCGGGCTTACGAGGTAGACCTTCGCGTTGAACAGGACGAGGGCTTTTATCAGCGAGTGAACAGTTCGCGAATATCTCAGATCCCCCACGAGCGCTATGTTCACGTTGAGCCTGCCGCACTCCTTGCGTATCGTATAGAGATCGAGCAGCGTCTGAGTCGGGTGCTGTCCAGCTCCGTCGCCGGCGTTTATGACCGGAACCTCGGAGTGCTCGGCTGCGAACCTCGCAGCCCCCATGAGCGGATGCCTTATAACTATCGCGTCGCTGTACTTCGACACGACTCTAATCGTGTCGGCAAGCGTTTCGCCCTTCGCTATGCTGCTCGCTTCTTGAGCTGTCATGTTTATGACTTCACCGCCCAGTCTCTTCATCGCGACCTCGAAGCTCATTCTTGTGCGCGTCGAAGGCTCGAAGAACAGGTTCGCGAGGACTTTCCCCTCCATTATTCTGACTGCCTTTCTCCCCCTCGCCACGTCCTCGAAGTCTTCAGCTCTGTCGAGGATTTTTATAATTTCATCTCTCGTTAAGTCTTCTATGGATATGAGGTGCCTCATCGGGTGCAGTTAGAAGAGCTAACTTAAAGCCTTGACGCACCCTTTTATATCTCACAGCGTACAGTTCTCATGGACCTCCCCGAGCTGATCGATGAAGCCAAAGCCTTGATGCCTCGTAAAAAAGTCATTACGATAGACGAGAGGAAGTTAACCGTAGTCGGCGATCTACACGGCGATTATGCTGCTCTCAAGAGGATACTCAGCGAAGCAGAAGGGACAATAGTTTTCCTCGGCGACTACGCCGACAGGGGCGATGAACCGGTTGATGTCTACAGGGAAGTTCTGAAACTTTTCGTCGACGGCAGGGCGATAATGCTCAGGGGTAACCACGAGAGCAGCGAAGTTTACCCGCACGATCTGCCTTTTAGGCTCGAAGAGGAGGGTCTCGGTGAAGTTTACGAAGCTCTAAAGGACCTGTGGGAGAAGATGCCCGTAGCTGCTTTCGCCAACGACATCTGGCTCGCACACGGCGGGATTCCGACGAAGAGGTGCAGGATAGAGCTGGACGGAATAACGCTGAAGGAGGTCATGAATCCCTCGCCGGAGATGCAGCTCGAAATAATGTGGAACGACCCGTGGGAGAGAGAAGGGTGCGGAGAGAACTACAACAGGGGAATCTTTTACTTCTTCGGAAAGAGGGCGAGCTCGATTTTTCTCGAAGAAGTAGGATGCAGGTTGATCGTCAGGTCGCACGAGCCCTACAAGGTCTTGAGGGTCGAACAAGACGGAAAGGTCGTGACCGTTGGTTCGTGCGCCGAGCCGTACGGTCTCGCTGAGTTCGCGTTTCTGAAGATCGATTTTGACGTGAATTATCGTGACGGTTACGACGTTGTCAGACTTTTCGGGCACGTTTTGCCCTTTTAGTAAAATTTATTTAGTAACCGAATGATGCGGCTTCATGAGCCAAGAATTACTTCTGACCGCAGCAAGCGTTATGGTCGTTCTGTCATCCATCGGCGCGCTGCTTACGAGGGACAATCTCTACGCAGCCCTCTACATGTCTGTCGCAATGATGTTCGTGGCTGCGATATACGCGATCTACGACCTTCAACCCGTCGTAGTCATGATCGTCCTCATATTCGTCGGTGCCGTCGGTATAGTAACCGTAGCCATCGCGGCAACTTACAGAGCCATCCCGTCGAGGAAGGTCAGTCTGATCTGGACGGCTCCGGCGATAATTGTCTTCGCAGTGGCTGTTTTCGCGTACTCACAGCTCCCGTACGAGCTTCGAATAAGTTCTACCGATTTCGGAGTGGTTCCCACACAGTATTTCGGCGTGATACTTCTGCTGTTCGCCGCCATAATTCTGATGGCTATTTCCGCGATAAAAATTGCGAGGAGGGTTGAGCTGTGATAGCCGTTCTGCTCTCAGCCTCGGTCGCAGTTTTGCTGGTAGCCTACGTGATAGCGATATCGTCCAGAGACCTCATAAGGCTGCTGATAAGCCTCGAACTGATGTTCGCAGCCGTCTTTCTCGCGATAATTCCACTGTTCGAGGTGAATGCAGCCGCAGCTTACACGGTGGCGATTCTGACGATCTTTACGAGCAGCAGCGAGCTCCTGGTTCTCATATCCGCGATAATAATTGTCGACAGGTTGAAGCGACGCGTCGACGTTGAAGCTGCGAGCGTGGGGGGTGAGGAGCTTTGATAGAGCTCGCAATATTAGTGCCGCTTGTTGTAACGTTTCTGCTCCCGTTCTTCAGAGCCAGAGAGGCGACAGCTTTATCGGCGATCTCGTTCCTCGTACCGATGTTCGTAGCCCTCTACGAGCTCCTGACGCTGCAGAAGTACGAGGTCCCGCTCGTAAACCTACCGCAGCCGATCGGAGACTTTTACATCCTCGTTGATCCCGTGAGCAACGCCTTCGGCTTCACCATATGCCTCGTTTCCGCGATGGTAGCACTCTACAGCCTGCCCTACATGAAGCACCGCTTCGAGGAGATGCTGCACGCTGGCGAGATAAAAAGCGAGGACTTCGAGTTCAGGAAGTACTGGTTCCTCTACAACCTCTACGCGGTCTCGATGCTCTACCTGGTCTACGCGGGTAACTTCCTGCTGCTCTATATCTTTCTCGAAATCTCGCTCCTCGCAAGCTTCCTGCTCATCTACCTCTACGGTTACGGAAACAGGCAGTGGGTAGGAATTCTGTACTTCGTCTGGACACACATAGCTGGCGTTTTAGCGCTTCTGGGATTCCTGATCGTGGCGTTCGACCAAGGAACGCTTGCGATCAACTCGCTGAAGGCTATAGGCTTCACGGCTTGGCTGCTGATCTTCTTGGGCATGGTGGTAAAGCTCCCCGGACTCGGACCGCACATCTGGCTACCTTGGGCTCACGCCGAGGCTCCTACGCCAGTTAGCGCCCTGCTGAGCCCTCTGACCGTCGGTTTAGCCGGTTACGTCCTCTTCCGTGTTTACACGGTCGACTCCTCGTTCGTCGAAAGTTTCAGAGATATAATATTCGCCTACGGAGTGTTAACCAGCGTCTACGCCGGGCTCTCGGTGTTCAGGCAGACGGACTACAAGAGGTTGCTCGCATACTCCACGGTCTCGCAGATGGGATACATGCTCATAGCGCTCTGTGTCGGAACGGCTGGCATCGCCGGGCTCCTCATTCAGTACATAAGCCACGCGTTCGGAAAGTCCATACTGTTCATGACAGCCGGAGCTATCATCGCGACGTTCCACGGGTTGAGGGACATAAGGAAGATGGGCGGCATGCACGAATACGTCCCGACGATAGCTAACGCGGCGCTCATAGGATTCATGACCCTGAGCGGAATACTGACGATAGGCATGTTCGGCGAGCTTCTGATCTTAGCGGGCGTCGCGAAGGTTTACGAGTTCAACCTCTACGTGATCTCGGCTGTCGTTCTGGTCTTCATAATCTCCGGACTCTACAGCTTCTACACCATGAGGGTCATATACTACGGCAAGCCAGCCGGATACGAGAAACCCTACGTTCCAAGGCTTCTCGACGTCCCCCTCTACGTCATTGCTCTCTTCAGCGTGGCGTTCATATTTCCGCCACTTGCAACCGCTCTACTTGACGGGCTGAACTTGGCTCTGAACGGACAACTCGTGGAGGTTCTGCTTGAAGCTAAGAGTTTGCTCGGAGGTGGTCACCCGTGATCGAAGTTCTAGCTGTCTTGCTGCTCTCGCCGATAGTGGCGAGCATACCCGTAGCCGTAGCCTGGGGAATGGAACCGAAGCCGGAGTGGGCCAGGAAGTTACCCTACCTCAGCGTTTTCGGACTTTTCCTCTCGCTACTTGCTGCGCTTCATCTGCTCTTCAACCTCGGCGAGCTCTCGCCTGAAGCCGAGCCTGTCAAGTATACGATAGCCTGGCTCCCGCAGTTCGGGATAAACTTCGTCTTCATATTCGACTACCTCAGCAGGATAATGGGTGCCCTTACCGCTCTGATCGCCTTCCTGATAGGCGTTTACGGCTTGGAATACATGAAGAACGACTACAGAATAGGGTGGTACTGGTTCTTCTTCAACCTCTTCACCGCTTCGATGCTTCTAACCGTCTACAGCGACAACATGCTGATGCTGCTGATAGGCTGGGAGGGGCTCGGAATAGCCTCCTGGGGGCTGATAGGGCACTGGTTCAGGGACGACGATGAGCTGAGCTACGTTGGAGTCATAGGCAGAAAGGTCTGGCGCCTGAACATGTTCTGGTCGCCGAGCTTCGGCGGCTGGAGAGCTATATCGACGATAAGGGTCGGCGACATGCCGATGTTCTTCGCCGTAGCAGCGTTTTTAGTCTTCGCGGGAACGCTGAACATCAGCGAGATAAACTGGGAGGCTCTGGAGCACAGAATCGGCACGACCGGAGTATTCGTGCTGATGCTGGCTTTCATGATGGGTCCGTTCACGAAGTCCGCCCAGCTGCCGTTCAGCGAGTGGCTGATGACCGCTATGACCGGTCCCACAACAGTCAGCGCCCTGCTTCATTCAGCTACGATGGTCGCAGCTGGAACTTACCTCTTCATGCGCCTGAGCTGGTACATCGAGCCTTGGACCTTCCACGGGCACGGGTACGAGTACATATACGTTCTGGTGCTGTTCCTCGGTCTGGTTTCCTCACTCTACGGAGCCCTGGTGGCGACGGGTTGCCAGGAAAGAAAGGTCCTGCTCGCAGCATCGACGATGTCGAGTCTGGGGCTAATGTTCGCAGCGACTGCTGCGAGCTACTGGGTCGGCAAGATAGCAATACTCGTCGGCTTCTGGTACCTCGTAACCCACGCGTTCGCGAAGGCTACACTCTTCCTCGTCGCCGGACATCTAATACACGAAACACACGACAGGTTCTGCTGCGGCGACCTTGAGCTCGCGAGGCATCTCAAGGTAGCTTTCATCGCTACGATCGCTGCCACCCTCTGCCTCTCGGGAATCCCGCCCCTCACTGCTTACTGGGTAAAGTCGGCTATGGACGGAGTTATGCACGAACTCGAACACCACTTCGGCTTCATCCCGCTCGCGCTGCTGGTGGCGACGTCAGCCGTTTACTCGGGCTTCCTCGCGAAGTTCCTCAGTCTGAACTTCATAAAGGGCAGGAAAGTGCACGTACACCCGCACGGCGGAGGGCTGATGAGCTCCGCCTACACGGTAATGTTCCTCATGCTCTTCTTCCTGCTGGCTGTGTATCTAACCTTGAAGGAGGAGCCGTTCCCGCACTTCGTCCACGAGGGATTCATAGCTTCTTCACTCGCCGTCGGACTGATAGTTCTCGTCGCTTACCTGGTGGGACTTTACAAACCGACCCTGGAGTCGAAGGTCGGCGAGTTCCTGGGCGACAGGATGTATCTCATGGCTCTGAACGACTACGTTGTTCCTAAGATCGGATGGGCTCTGGCAGCCTTGGCAGACTACGGAAACAGACTCATCGACTACGTCTGCCATTCAGCCGTTCCGCAGCTCTTCGAGGTTTACTCGAAGGGCGCGAGGTTCGTGCAGAGCGGAGAACTCACGAGTTACGTCAAGATAGTGGTTTCCTTCGTGCTCTTGATATTGATCGTAGCTGTCGTCGCGGGGTGGTGGTAAATGTTAGTGCTCGCAACCTCGCTCGTGCTGCTGACGATCGCCGCAGCCCTGAGCTACTGGGACAGAAGGGTCTCCCTGCTGATCAGCCTAGCCGTAGCTGCGGCTTCTTCGACACTCGCTGGCAGCGTAGCGCCGCTGCTGCTTTTCGTAGCTGTGCTCAACATCGTTTCCTTTCTGGTTATCAGGGACAACCCGATCGCGGGCGTCGATTACACACTCGTAGCTCTGATACTCGTCGCAACGGCTTTAGCGTTCGCTTCCCCGTCAAACGACTTTGCCACGCTGCTCACAGCTTTCGTAGCTGCTTCAGTGCCAACTTACGTTCTGGTGATGGTCGGCGACAGACTGAACGTCGATGTGGCTGTTAAATACGTCACCTTCATGGTTCTCGCAACCGTCCTCTTCCTTATAGGCGCAGCACTTCTGTACTACAGTTACGAGAACGGCAGCGAGCAGATATACGCCCTAGCTCTACTCGCGCTACTCGTAGGACTCTGCATCGAGGTTGGCGTAGCTCCAGTGCACGAGTGGGTTCCGGACGTATTCGCGTCAGCAGACCCGATTCCCGTTTCCGTCGTGGCTTCGCTCGCGAAGTTTGCACCCTTCGTCGTAGCCTACAAGATCGTTCTCGCAACCGCCACTCCCTATACTGCGACTGTAATGCCAGTAATAGCGGTAATCGCAGCGGTTTCGATGTTCTTCGGAAACGTGGCGGCGCTCACGAGCAACGATCCGAGCAGGATACTGGCCTACTCGACCGTCGCGAACATGGGTTACATACTCGCAACCTTCGCAGCTCTGACGGCTGGAAAAGAGTACGTGTTCTTCGCAATCGCCGGAGGTCTGCTGCAGCTCTTCGTGAACTCCTTCGGAAAAATCGGGTTCTTCAACACGATAAAAGGTGGCAGCACTTCCGCAGCCTACGCGTGGCTTCTGAGCTTTTCCTTCATCGGGCTTCCGCCGCTTATGGGGTTCTGGAGCAAGCTGTTCATAATCTACTCCCTCGTAAACTCGGCATACCTCTGGCTCGCCCTGGTGCTCGTTTTCAACTCCGCGATATCCGTTCCCTACTACGTCAGGCTCGCAAGACTTCTCGGCAGAGGCTGGAAGTTCAGTGTCGCGAACGCCGTAGCTTTGTTCGCAGCGCTAGTCATGCTCGTGACCATCGTTCCGCCCACGTGGTTCGTAGATGTTGTAGCCTCGATGAGGTGGTAGTATGGAAGGCGCGCTGATAGTGATAATCGTAATTGCCGTCGCGCTGCTGACGGACGTAGCCGTGCTCGTGCTCGCCAAGATTCTGCCGAGATACAGACCGACTCCCGTAAAGTTATCCAGGTTCGAAGCGGGAAATCCGCCGCTCGGTCTGCAGAAGTGGAAGCTTCCCATGCAGTACGTCGGCTTCATGATGCTGTTCATGGCTGCGGAGCCGATAGTTGCGCTGCTGATACTGCTAGCAGCCTTCCCTAGCCTTGACGTCTACGCACTAACGATAGCAGCCCTTATCATGTTCCTCCCCGTAGCATACGTCGGTTACAACTACTCGCTCGAAATAGCCAAGCTGAGGTGATGAAGATGGATGAGTTCGTCAGGTTCCTCCGCAGCGGTCCGTTGGCTCCACTCAAGAAGTGGGGGACCCACTGGAGCCTCTGGCCCGTTCACCTCGTAACCGCATGCTGCGGTGCTGAACTTGCCCACGCTTTCGCAGCCGGGTACGACGGTGAGAGGATAGGTGCCCTGAACTATGGAATCGCGAGGCAGACAAATCTGATAATAGTCGAAGGAGCCATAACGAGGAAGATGGCAAAAGTATTGAGGATAACCTGGGAGCAGATGCCCGATCCGAAGTTCGTAATAGTGATGGGTGCCTGCGGTCTCAAGGGAGGTCTGTTCTGGAACGGCTACCACCTCGTGAAACCTTCGGACGTCGTTCCGGTGGACTTCTACATCCCCGGATGTCCACCAACTCCGGAAGCGCTTTTGAGGGGAATCAGGCAGCTTCAGGAGAAGATAAGAACTGGCGAAGCCAGAAACTCCATCGAGTTCGAGCATCGCGACCTGGGAAAGGGGAAAAAGCCGAGGATAATCCCGAGGAGTCCGAAGAAGATCTCGAAGGCTCCGTCGATAGTCGTGAACGTACCGCGAAAGGGGGATGAGGAGACGGAAAAGCTGGCTGAGAAGCTCAGACACTTCGGCGAGGTGACGGTGACGGGCAGAGGAAGGATAGCAGTCAGGGTAAACAGAGAAGAGATAGTGAGAGTTGCGAAGGAACTTCAGAGCATGGGGTTCGACCACGTCAAGAACGTGAACGTGATAGACGTGCCCAACGAGGACAAGTTCATCGTCGAGTACCACTTCGGAAGCTACTCTAAGAGGGAGCTCATGCGCTTCATCGTCAACGTCTTTACAGAATTGCCGAGGAGCGAGCCCAGGATAAAGAGCTTGGCGAATCTGTTCCCGAGTGCCGATTACATGGAGAGGGAGATGCACGACTTCTTCGGCGTCGTGTTCGAGGGCAACGCTTGGATGGGGAGGAAGTTCCTGCTAGCCCCGGACGCTCCGGAGTATCCGCTTCGAAAGGACTTCGAACTTGAGGAGGAAGTTTACGTGAGGTGATACTCGTGAAGGATTACGAGCTTAAGGTCCCCGTTGAACCGCCCGTTGAGCTACGATCTCTCTTCATTCCGATCCCTCCTGAATACGTCGAGGACGTTTACCGGAGCGAGGACTTTCTGGTCCTCGTAGGTCCGCAGCACCCGGGAAGCGGTCACATGCGTCTGATCGTGAGGGTTCACGGTGACATAATCAAAGATGTCATCCCCGACCCAGGATACGTGCACAGATGCGTCGAAAAACTCGCGGAGAACAGACTCTACATCCAAAACATCCCCCTTGTCGAGAGACCGGCTATAATGGACGCCGCAAACCTGAACCTCGGATACGTCAGGGCTATAGAAGATGCCCTCGACATAGAGGTTCCCGAGAGAGCCAAGTATATCAGGACAATCCTCGCGGAGCTCTGCAGGGTTGGGACGCATCTCTACGATGCAGCTATTCTTGCAGTTTTCCTAGGGCACACGACGGGTTTCATGTATCCCTTCGGAATCAGAGAGCTGATATGCGAGGCTCTCGTGAGGATGACTGGCGCGAGGTTCACGAGTTCCTTCATAATCCCCGGCGGTGTGCGCAGAGATGTGGACGAAAAAACTCTGCGCTTTGTCTACAACGCGACGCTAGCGATCGAGAAGAGGCTGAAGTCCTTCGAGAGGATATTCGTCAGAAATCCGACGGTGATAGCGAGGCTGAAGGACGTGGGGGTTCTGAGCAGGGAGGAGGCGATAAGGTACGGCGTCGTCGGACCGTTCCTGCGGGCGAGCGGTGTTGAATACGATGTGAGAAAGGTCGAACCCTACGAGGTCTACGACGAGCTCGAATGGGACATGCCCGTCGGCGAAGCCGGTGACGGATATACGAGGTTCCTCGTGCGAGTCAACGAGGTCTCGCAGAGTTTAAGCATCATAAGACAGTGCATACAGAGGATGCCACAGGGCAGATACGTGAGTGACCAGATATGCGACGAGGTCAGGGGCAACTTCTTCGACTGCTTCGCCGACCTCGTGCTCCCGCAGGGCGAGTACACGACGCTCACCGAGGGTGCCAGAGGGACGATAATCTTCAGCATAGTGAGCGACGGAGAGTCGAACGTGCCCTACAGGATGCGCATGGTAACGCCGGGCTGGCTGTATCTGAGAGGTTTCATGGAGTCGCTGAAAGGCGAAAGGCTGGCGGATCTGCAGGCTATATACGGGAGTTTCGGCTACTTCCCGCCAGAAGCTGACAGGTGATGTGTTATGGTTGGAGACGTCGTAGGATACCTCTACGAAACGTTCACATCGAACATGATGCAGATACCGCTGATACAGCCCCTCGTCGACTACCTCATGCAGATACCGCTCGTCAACCTGATCGTTGCACTGATCCTCTGGAAACCGTTCTTCGCGGTCATAATACTCCCCGGCTTGGGCGCGCTCACACTCTACCTCCTCTGGATAGTGTACTGGGAGAGGAAACTCACGGCGAGAATCCAGTGGAGGGTCGGTCCGATAGAGGTTGCGAGACCTATAAGGGGTGCCATTCAGGCTCTGGCTGACGGTCTGAGGTACTTCTTCCAGGAGGCGATAGTGCACAACGAAGCGCACCGTCCCTACTACGTGCAGCTTCCGATACTGGCTTTCATACCCGTCCTCCTCCCGCTCCTCTTCGTCCCAGCCGGCGACGTAGTCGGAATAAGGACGCCCTACGGTGCTCAGCTCATGGTGGCGTTTATAGCGCTGATACCGATAACGATAATCGCCATCGGCTGGGCTTCGAACAGCAGGTTCGCGTACATCGGAAGCGTTAGAGAGGCTTTCATGTACTTCGCCTACGAGGTTCCGTTCATACTGGCTGCCGTCGCGATGATCTACGTCTATGGCACCGGTGACCTTTACGAAATAGGTCAGCGCAGCACTTTCGGGTTCTTGCTGAACCCGATAGCTTTCGTTGTCTTCGTAATAGCGATGCTCATGGCTACCTCCCGTCTGCCCTTCGAAATCCCGGAAGCGGATCAGGAGATAGCATTCGGACCGTTCGTGGAGTACAGCGGAATACTCTTCGGTCTCGTCATGGTCCTCGCCTACGAGAAACTCTACCTTATGACGCTGCTCTTCGTCCTCCTCTTCCTCGGCGGCTGGAGCGGAATATACTGCCCGCTCCTCGGCGACCTAAACGCGCCGCTGTGGCTGTTCATCAAGACGGTCGTGGTCATATCGATCCTGGTCATCGTCCGATCGGTATACGCCAGATACAGACTCGACCAGGCCCTCCGCCTCGGCTGGAGCAGCTATCTGGCGCTCAGCGTAGCAGCCCTCGTTGCTGGCATGATCGTGGGGGTGGTCGCATGATAAAGATCAGCAAGTTTGAGATGAACGTAGCCGAAAGTTTGCTGAGACACGCCGAAGCTCTGAGCGAAGCTGTTAAGCAAGCTTTGAAACCCGACCGGGTCACGATCGAATATCCGAGAGAGAGGAGGAGGTATCCGGAAAGCTTCAGAGGATTTATCGTTTTCAGTGCCGAAAAGTGCATAAGCTGCTTCCGCTGCGCTCAGATATGTCCCGCAAACGCGATACAGATGGAGGCTCACGCCAGGATGTACCCCTCGATAGACTACGCGAAGTGCATATTCTGCCACTTCTGCGTCGAGAGCTGTCCGACTGGGGCTCTGCAGTCCTCGAAGATACACGACGTAGCTTTTAAGGATATGGAAGACATGACTGTGAGCGCTTCGAACATGGTCGAACTTCCGAAGATCGTGAGGGAGGAGAAGTTCACGGTGGACATAGATGCAGAGGGGGGAATCTGGAGGTTCGTCCGCAGAAAGGAGCTCGACGACCTCAGACTCCCGGCAGTTCTGCCGAAGGTCAGGAAGATGGTCTCCGTCTGTAAGGAGCCAGAGAGCTGCCTAGGCTGCAGGATGTGCGTAGAAGTATGCCCGCAGAAAGCCATAACGGTTGAGAGGTGCGAGATCACAGTGGAAGGGGAGGTCGTAGGAACTGGCTGCGTGCTCAGGATCAGCAGAGAGAAGTGCACTGGCTGCGGGCTGTGCGTCAGGCAGTGTCCGATGGAGGTTTTAGCACTGGAGGTGGTAGAGTGATCAGCGAGTGGCAGTTTCCGCTGCCGGAGAAGAGGCTGAAGAAGAAGTACTTCGGGATACTGAAGGAGCTGGTGATAGATGCGGGTCTCTGCTGCCACTGCGCAGCCTGCGCTGCTATATGTCCGGTAGAAGGTATAACGGCTGGTGACAAACCCATAGACTTCCCAAACTGGGTTAAAGAGTGCGTCGACTGCGGAGCGTGCGTGAAGGTCTGCCCGCGATACGATTACCAGCCGCTGAACGGCGTTGGAGAATATCTGGAGATCTTCGCTGCAAGATCCAAACGCTTCGTGGGTCAGGACGGGGCGATGGTCAGCGAGTTCGCAGCTTCTGCACTCGAAATGGGCGTCATAGAGGCTGCGATCTTCGCCGGCAGAGATGAGAGCTGGAGGACGAAGGTGGTGACCATAAGGAGCCCGGAGCAGCTGAAGAACAGAAAGGTTACTGGGACGAAGTACAGCTACGCCGACGTGCTACCGGCTTTGAAGAGTGCCGTGCTGAATTACGAGTCGGTAGCCTTCGTAGGCACGCCGTGCATGGTTTCGGCGGTCAGGAAGATGCAGAGAACGTTCAAGAAGTTCGAGAGGGTAAAGCTGGCTATAGGGTTGTTCTGCACTGAGAACTTCTACCACCACCAGCTCTACGAGTTTCTGCTGACGAAGAAGAACGTAGATATGAGGGATGCCGTGAAAACGGACATAAAGAAGGGCAAGTTCATAGTCGAGCTGAAGAGTGGCAAAAAAGTTCGGTTCCCCGTCAAGGAGCTTGAGGAGATAATACCTCCGGGCTGCAAGGTTTGCCAGGACTTCGCAGCCGTTGAGAGTGACGTCAGCGTAGGAAGCGTGGGCAGTCCCGATGGCTTCTCGACGGTCGTAGTCAGGAGCGAGGTGGCGAAGCAGATAGCCGACTACATAAGGGAGAAGGGGTACGCCGAGTTCGGCGAGGCGAGCTTAGAAGCTGTCAAGAAGCTCTGCGACTACAAGGTCAAGATACACCCCTATCCGCCTAAGAAGTCAGAGTAGCAATTTTTCCCTTTAAACCCTCGAACACGAACTCCACGGCGACGGCTGCGAGTATTATAGCCAGTATCCTCGCTATTATATCCGCTCCACTCCTTCCCAGCAACCTTATTATAGGCTCGCTGTACACGTGGCTAAGCCTGACGATCGCGTAAACGAGGGCCGCCGCCGCTACTGCGAGTATCTTCGACACCAGATCGGTAGCCTGCGAGTATATGACTATGCCAGCCGTTATGGCTCCCGGACCCGTGTAAAGCGGAAGCGCGAGGGGGAAGACTGCTATCGAGTCGACGTCGAGGCTTTCTTCAGCTCTCCTCCTGTACGCCTCCCTCCTCGGAGCGCCGAGAAGAATCTCGACGGACACTATGAAGAGCAGAATCCCTCCGGCTATGCGCAGACTATCGATCGAAACGTGGAAGAATTCGAGTATAGCTCCCCCGCTGACCATCAGAACCACGAGGAGCAGAAACGCTATGAGCGTAGCCCTCTTCGATATGCGATCCCGCATTCTCTTGCTGAACCTCTCGGTTAGGGCTATGAATATCGGCAGATTCCCCGGAGGATCGACTATGACGAAGAGAGTTGTGAAAGCTTTGAAGAAGAAGCTCAAGTAGTCCATCTCCTGAACCTCTCCACCGCCTTCCTGACGTTACTGAGCAGCCTCAGCGCCGAATCCTGCGAGGGGAAAGAGAAAAGCCCGCAGTCCGGACCGACGTATGCTAAGAGTTCACCGAACCGCTCGAAGGCTCTCACGAGTCTACCGTAGATCTTCTCCTCCGGCTCGATCTCTTCTATAGCCATCTCGATGAGTTCGTCGCTCTGCCAGGCGTTTACGTTGTGCATGGCGTTGAACTCGGAGATTATTCCGTCTATGTCGCTCCTCGCTATGCCGATTCGGAGCTTCTTTTCGGCGCTTCTGAGCAGCTCAGCATCTATAGCTTCAAGGTTTCTCGGCTCCCTCGCAGCCTCCACGCCGATGATCTCCACGCCGGTTTCGGAGAACTTGTCGTAAAACAGCGGGTCGTGTAGGTGCACCTGCAGATCGCATGAAAGAGAGTAGTCGAAGGCTCTCTCTATCAGCTCTACGCCCGGCTGCAGGTCTGGGGCTATCCCCAAGCTCGGCTCGTCGATGCTGACGCAGACGACGTTTTCGTACTTTGCAGCGTTCTCGGCGAATCGCCTGACGGATTCGGCTAAGTTGAGCAGGACGTCCTCGTATATAACTCCGCCGAACTCGCGGTAGTAGAGCTCGAACGGACCGGTTATGCAGACCCTGACCCTCTCAGCCTTCAGCTTCTCCACGTATTCGAGCTCCGGAATTATCGCGTGCTTTCTGGATATAAGGTATGCGTCTTCCTGAAACTCCGGGTTCTTTATCGGCTCCGCGAACATGCGTATCATGTCCCTGAACTGCGGATAGTTCGGAACCTCGACGACCCGGGCTTTCATGAGAAAAGCCCTCTGAACCATCTCCTCGTACTCCTTGCTCGCGTAGTTCTTCTCAGCCCATTCCCTGCTGATCCCCTTCGGCAGAGGAAAACTGCCCACATCGTCGAAGAGCATTTTCGACCCTCAGAGGAGCATGTTCAAGCCCTCGATGAAAGCCTCAACGCTCGCCATCACTATGTCCGTCCTCGCACCTCTGGCTGTGACGATTTTGTCGCCCCTCTTCAGCTGAACGACTACGTCTACGAGAGCGTCGGTTCCTCCGGTTATCGCATCAACGTGGTAGCTCACGAGCTTAACATCTGCGAAGTCCTTTATAGCCTTCTTTATCGCGTTGATCGCAGCATCGACGGGTCCGACGCCGACGGCAGCCTCAACTTTTTCCTCCCCGTTTATCCGCAGCTTAACGCTGGCCATCGGCATCGTCCGCATCCCGCTGAATATCGCGAGGTCTTCGAGCTTGACCTTCCTCTCCTTCTTCACCTGCAGCACGGTCTCGATTATAGCCCTCACGTCGGCGTCCGTAACCCTCTTTCCCCTGTCTCCGATCTCCTTTATCCTCGCAAGTATCTCCTTCATCTGCTCCGGCGTCGCCGTGTAACCGAGCTCCTTCATTATAGCCTCAACGCTCGCCCTTCCGGCATGCTTTCCGAGCACTATCACCCTCCTCCTGCCAACGACTTCGGGCGATATCGGCTCGTAAGTCGTGGCATCTCTGAGAAGAGCTGACGTGTGTATTCCGCTCTCGTGGGCAAACGCGTTCTCGCCTACTATCGGCTTGTTCGGCGGAACGACGATGCGCGTCAGCTTTTCTACGAGCTTCGAGGTGTCGTAGATTCTCTCCTTTTTTATCCTCGTTTTTATACCGTAGAGAAATTCGAGCGCCATGACGACCTCCTCGATAGCTGCGTTCCCAGCCCTCTCACCTATTCCGTTTATCGTTCCGTGGAACTCGTCGGCTCCAGCCTTTACGGCGAAAACGGTATTCGCCGTCGCCAGCCCGAAGTCGTCGTGGCAGTGGATAGCTATCGGAACTCTGAACTCACTCTTGAGCTTCCTTATGATCTCCTCCGTCCTTTCGGGTCTCAGAACTCCTACCGTGTCGGCGAAGGTCAGCCTGTCGGCTCCGGCATCGACAGCGTTTCTGAAAAGCTGAACGACGAACTCCAGATCAGCGCGGGAAGCATCTTCAGCTCCGAACTCGACTACCAGCCCCCTCTCCTTCGCGTATTCAACGGCTTCGACGCTCTTCTCGATCACGTAATCCCTGCCCTTGTTGGGAAACTTCGCGTTGATGTGGATATCAGACGAGGGGGCTACCATGAATATCGACTCAGCCCCAGCATCCGCTGCGGCGTCGATGTCTTCCTTCCTTATCCTCGCGAAGCTGCAGATTTCAGCATTAAGCCCCCGCGAGGATATCTCCTTTATAGCCTCGAAGTCCCCCTCCGAAGCTATGGCTGTTCCGGCTTCTATTACATCAACTCCGAGCTTGTCGAGAGCTTCTGCTATCATCACCTTCTGCTCAACGCTCAGCGAAACTCCCGGCGTTTGCTCCCCGTCGCGTAGAGTCGTGTCGAATACCCTGACCACGCAGCAGCTCGTAATGCGGGAATAAAAAAGTAATTATTTGGGTGGTCAACTCCATCCATGGAGGAAGACGAGATGGAGGAGCTACTCGAAAAGCTTGCGAAGGAGCAGCTGAGAGCGGACTACAGAAAAGCTCTCGGTGCAGAGCACAGGAGGAGGTTCATCGACGTGGAGATAGAGAAGATATTCAAGAGGAGGAGAAAGGAAGATGAACGCTGATGAGTTCGTGAGAGCAGCCAGAAAAGGTGGCGAGGAACTCGTGGAGGTAGGTTTAAGGTTGGCGGAACAGCTTGAGGGAGAGGACAGAGCAAAAGTTCTGGGCACGCTCGGAAACCTCTACTTCGACCTCGAGAGGTTTGAGGAGGCGGAGAAAGCCTACATCGACGCTCTTCAGACTTATATAAAGCTCGCGGAAAATGATGAAACGAAGTTGAGATTCGTCGCAGCCTGCCTCCAGAACCTCGGAAACCTCTACCACGTTCAGAGACGGTTTGAGGAGGCGGAGAAAGCCTACATCGACGCTCTTCGAGTTCTCGAATTCGTAGGTGACGACCAGCAAAGGCTACAGGTTCTAGCAGCTTACGGAACCATGCTCGCAAAGCTGGGCTTCGACGAGAAAGCTCTGAAGGTTTTGGGCGAAGCCCTCGGTATAGCGAAGAAGCTTGGCGACTCGCGAACGGCGGGAGTAATACTCAACAACCTAGCTGTTCTGCTCAGAAGAGCTAAGAGGTGTGAAGAGGCAAAGGTTCTGCTAAGAGAGGCGCTGGAGTTTCTCGGAGACTCCAAAGAGGGGTTAATAGCGATGCTCAACCTTATCGACGAGGAAAGCGTTGAGCTGGCGGAGGGATTCGAGGGCAGGATAGCCCCGCTGGATGCGAAGATAAAGTATCTGAAGGCTAAGAGGGCGGAGGGCGAGGAGAAAGAGAGATTGATGCTGGAAGCTGGCTGTCTGGGATTTTTAGCCTACAAAAAATTCGGAATATCCCCGATAAACTACATTTACTGTCTCGAAGTGGCTGCGAGAAGATTTGAAGAAGCTGAGAAGCTCAAGAGAGTAGTTATGAAGTGTTACTTTGGCTCAGGCGACGCGAGCGGCGAAGACCTCGAATTTCTGCTCCGCAGCGACCTTGAAGTGGTTAGAAAAGTGGCTGAAGAAATTAGAAGTGATCTCGAGGCAGGAGTAACCTTCAGACAGCTGTAACGCTAAGGTATATATCTGGCGGGTGAACTCGAACCATGGAATTTCGCGTGGGGGAGGCTCTGATCGGCGAGGGTTACGAGGTAGCCCACGTCGACCTTCTGATAGGAACGAAAGACAGTCCGGTTGGCGTAGCCTTCGCGAACGCCCTCGCGAACCTCTCAGCCGGTCACACGCCGCTGCTCGCCGTCTTAAGACCCAACCTGATAACGAAGCCGCCGGTAGTTATAGTTCCGAAGGTGACGGTAAAGAGCATGGAGCAAGCGGAACTCGTCTTCGGAGCAGCACAGGCTGCTGTTGCAAAGGCCGTCGCCGACGCTGTTGAGGAAGGGATTATTCCGAGGGAAAAAGCCGAAGACTACGTGGTCGTTGCGAGCGTATTCATCCACCCGCTGGCTAGGGACAAGAACAAGATTTACTACTACAACTACGGGGCGACGAAGCTGGCGATAAAGAGGGCTATGCAGAACTTCCCCGACGTCGACACTGTGCTGTACGAGAAGGATCGCAGCTTCCACCCGCTCGTGGGGAGGAAGTTGACGAAGCTCTGGGATCCGCCTTATTTGCAGATAGCGATAGACATACCAAGCATCGAGGAGGTCATGTCCGTTCTGAGGCAGATACCCGAGAGCGACCACATAATCTACGAGGTCGGAACGCCGCTGGTGAAACGCTACGGCTGCGAAGTAGTCCTGAAGCTCAGAGAAATCAAACCGGACGCTTTCTACGTCGTCGACCTCAAGACCCTCGACGTCGGTAACCTTGAGGTTAGGATGGCTGCCGACGCTACCGCTAACGCCGTCGTAATTTCCGGCTTGGCACCGCTGGAGACCATAGCGAAAGGTGTAAGGGAGGCTGAGAAGACGGGGATAATGAGCTACGTCGACATGATGAACGTCGAAAACCCCCTGGAGAGGTTGAAGAAGATGATCGATGCCGGTATCAAGCCTAACGTCGTGGAGCTGCACAGAGCTATAGACAGCGAATCCACCGAGCCACCCTGGCGGATGGTTCCGGAGGTAAAGAAGTTCGGAGTGCTCGTCGCCGTCGCCGGAGGTATAAGACCCGAAAACGTTCCCGAAGTAATCGAAGCCGGAGCCGACGTAATAGTCGTTGGCAGAGCCGTTACGAAAGCCAGAGACGTCGAAGGATCCGTCAGACGTTTCATGCGCTACCTCAAGCCCGATACGGATCAGTTCAGGATCATGACAGACTTCTGAGGTGGTTCCATGGGAGTTATCGTGATAAACTTCAAAGCCTATAAGGAAGGTTTCGGAAAGAACGCGCTGAGGCTTGCGAAGATCGTTGAAGATGTTGCAGCGAGGTGCGACGAATATCTGGCGGTGGCGGTAAGTCACCTCGATCTGCCGGTTGTGGCGAGAGAGGTGAACATCGACGTCTTCGCCCAGCACATCGACGCGATAGACTTCGGAAGCCACACCGGGAGGGTGTGTGCGGAGATGGTAAAGGAGTACGGAGCGAGGGGTAGCCTCGTCAATCACTCCGAGCGTAGGATGAAGCTCGCCGACATAGAGTTTGTGGTGTCGAAGCTCAGAAATCTCAGCTTAACTTCCATAGTCTGCACGAACAACGTGGCGACGACGGCTGCTGCAGCCGCGCTGAATCCGGACTTCGTCGCCGTGGAGCCTCCGGAGCTGATAGGAACCGGAATCCCTGTGAGCAAAGCCGAGCCGGAAGTTGTTGAGAAGAGCGTCAGAGCTGCGAAGTCCGTAAACCCGAAGGTGAGAGTCCTCTGCGGAGCCGGAATTACGACCCACGAGGACTACGTCAGGGCTCTGGAGCTCGGAGCCGAGGGTGTGCTACTGGCTAGCGGTGTCGTGAAGGCGAAAGATCAAAAAAAGGCTCTGGAGGAGCTGGTGGGTCTCGCTTAACTCTACTTCTTCTTTTTCTTCTGCTGTCTCCTCGGTGGTTCGAGCAGCTCCTCCAGCTCCTTGTCCGTGACGGGCTTTATGTCCTCGAAGAACTCCCTGTACTTCTCCTTCCACTTCATAGGCTTCTTAAGCTTGCACTAAAAAGTTTAAAAAACTTGTGGAGAGGCTGGGTGTGCTGCAGCGGATCGCAGAAGCCTGGAAGGTCACACTCCCGGCTATCTTTCTGTCTGCATTAATAGAACTCCTAAACGGGGCGATTCTAGGTGCTCACTTCGAGGTCTTCGTCTACCACTACCCCGTCCTCCTCGTCGCGCTTCCGGGATTGATGGGCCTCAGGGGAAACGTTTTCGGCGCCTTAGCTTCCCGCTTCACCACAGCCCTCTACCTCAGCGAGATGAAGCCGTCTATACTGGACAGGTTCGTCTTCGAGGGAATAACTCTGAGCATGGTGGTGACACTCACACCGGTATTCGTCCTGTGGGCAGCTGGCTGCGCCAAGGTCGGCGAACTGGCTATCACCGCGCTACTGATACTCCTCACATCCTCGATTCTGATGAACCTAATCCTCGGTTTCTCTACGGCTGCCGCAACAGTCTTACCTTTTCGCAGAAACGTTGACCCCGACTCCGTGGCGCCACCGATCGTCACGTCGCTCGCCGACCTCGTAACGATCCCCGTTCTCGTAGCCTTCGTAATTCTTGCGGAAGTCTCCACTAAGGCTCTGGATACCTTTGCGATTCTGATGCTGTCCGTCCTCGCACTGATGCTCGCGAAGTTCAGAGTCAGCAGAAGGATGATCGCGGAGACGTTTACTGTGGTAACAGCTCTCGCCGCACTCAGCGCGGTTTCGGGGTCCATACTTGAGTCCTTCGGCGAGAAGATCTACGAGGTCCTTGAGCTGGGCGTTATGTATCCGGCTGTCCTTGGAACGCTCGGAAACTACGGAAGCGTGATCGGAGCGAAGACGTCCACCAAGCTGCACCTCGGAGAGATCGAGAGTTTCGGAGAATTCGGAAAAATTTCGCGCGACGTGCTTGGTGCAGTAACGACGACACCCCTAATCGCTCTTGTCATCATGACCTCCGCGATGCTCGCGGTAAAGGTGATCGGCAGAGAGCCTACGTTCCTGACAGCATTCATCGCACTCTATCCGCTTGTAGCTCTTCTTTCGATGTTCCTCGCGTTCTTCTTCGCAATTGCAGCCCACAGAATCGGGCTCGACCCAGACAACGCGACTATTCCGGCGATAACAACCGTCGTGGACATCATCGCAACTGTGTTCGTAGTCTCGCTAATTTGAAATAACAAAAAATTTCTTATTGTTTTGCAATTTCATCTCAGTTATTACATATTTTATACATAAAAGTTAAAAATCTTTGCATCTTGAAGTTAATGAGAAGGTGATTGTAATGATGATTCCGGAAGCTGAGTTCGAGATCGCCATGCAGAGGTTCGTAAGTAGCGCTGTGGAGGCAAAGCTCGCAGCGGACAAACTAGCTAAAATGAGCGAAATTTCGGAAAGTTTGGACATCTTTCTGTCCGCAAACGCCGAAATGGCGAGGATGCTGCTTCAGGAGATCAGATCACACCCGGAGATGAACGCCAAACTTCTGGAAGCAGAGAGGACAATCTTCGAGAACATCGACGTCTTTGGCGCATTTGCTGCGAAGTTCATCCCATACATCTACGATCTAATATCAGGTCTGGGTTTGCTTCCAATCATCCAGAAAATCGTCACACTAGCTCTGAGCCTTTGAGACTTGTCCACTTTCTAAAAGGGCTCACCCTGCAGCAAA
>JBEVCD010000039.1:0-6152 GCA_040514265.1 Archaeoglobaceae archaeon
CCCTTTTCACCTCTTTTTCAAGCGGGCGATGTGCGGAATTTCTGCTAACGTGTTGCGGGCATCTGAAGCGTTTTTGCTTATAAACGTCTTAAACAATTGCACAGTTATAAATCTTGCGAAACCATCCGAGCGAATGTTGTCCAAGTGCGATAGCCGTGAAGCGAAGCGGAGAACATCAGTATCAAGAAAATCCTAATACTTCTGTAACCGCTTTCCCTCAGCTTTTATCCTAGAAGTTTCTTGAGGTTCCTGAGGCATAGAGTAGATAAAGTTTATTTTAAAATTTTTGCTAGGATAGAGTCCTGTTTCATTTTAAGTGACACGAAGGGTATCACAGTTCGTTACACGGCAACGAGAGAGCTCTGAGAGGGAAAAAAACCCGGAAAAATTGCGGGTGAAAGTTTTATAGACATAGCCCCGCGGGGATTCGAACCCCGGTCGCCGGCTCCAAAGGCCGGCATGATTGACCGCTACACCACGGGGCTTCGGTTTTGAGTGTTCGCTTCAGCTAAAAAAGCTTTACCGAGGTTTTTTAAGCTATAAATGGACGATTCCACATGAGGTGGATTCCGCTAATCGTCGCCCTGATTCTGTGCGGCTGCGTTTCGCAGCTTCAGCCGGTGGATTTAAAAGAGAGACTCTGGCGTTACGACCTCAGATACGCACTCGAAGTGACTCTGTCGGCTGAAGAGGTCGCTAAGGTTTCAAAGCTCGCGGAGGAGCTCAGAGGTGGCGACATCATCGAGAGCGCTTACAACATCCTCAGGTGGGAAGAGGAAAACATAGACTACGACGAGGCAAGGGCTGCCGAACCTCCGCCAGAGATAGTAATCTACTACCGGGGCGACGTTCCGGTGGATGTGGTCGTAACCGGCAGCGAGCAGTACAGAACACCTTCGGAAATTCTCTCCTACCGCAGCGGAGTCTGTAGAGATTACGCGATCCTCACGGCAGCCCTGCTGCTGGCGATGAACTACAGTCCCGTCTATGTGTTCTACGTAGACTTCGCGGGCACTGATATAGACCACGTAACCGCAGCCGTTAGCATCGGGGGCGTTTACTTCATCCTCGACCAAAAACCGCCGATCTACACCCTGAGACATTACTACGATCACTGGCTCGAAAAGGGAGTGAAGATAAGCAGAGTAGAGGTCTACGAGGTCGGCGAAGGTGTCAGGCTGCTCGGAAATATTAGCTGGGAGGAAATCGTGAACTGTAAGCCGTTTGCGGGTTGCTACGAGGTCAAACCCTCGGATTTGAGAAGGATATCTGCCGACCTGTGCGCGGAGCTGCAGAAACTCGGCTTACACTGGGACTCGACGATCGGCGAAGTGTTGTACGGCTACAGCGGCGGATTGCTGTGGAAGATGAAGCTCAGCTACCACCCGCTCCTGCACGACGTTTTCATCAGAGAAGTTCTCAGCTCTCTTGGCGACAAGCTGGGTAACGCTAAAGCTTTCAACATCGAAGCTATGGCAGATGGAGGAGTTGTGGAGGTAAAAGTCTTTCTGGCTTGGTAGCTACTTCTTCCTCCTCTTTAACAGTGAAGGTAAGTGTATGACGTACCTCCCGTCCTCCTGAAGGGCTATGACTATCTCGTCCCGTTCAAGCAGCTTCTCGATGTTTATCTCATACTGCCCCGGCGCGATTATTCGGACACTCTCTATCCCGAACCTCGCAGCCTCCCTCTTTACCTCCTCGACTTTTTCCACGCCGGCTTTCTCGGGTTTCCTCCTCTCCTTCGGAACGTACATGAACTTGTTGTTACCGCACTCGCAACCGCTGAGTAAGCGCATGTCGCCGTCGGCGTACAGCTTCCCGCACTTGGTGCAGCGGTGCGGCATTACACCTGCACCAGAGCCTTTATCAAATCCTTCTGCTTCTCCAGTGTCTTCAGCCTGTTCGCCGGTCCTATGACCATCAGCCTGCCGTGCTTCTTGCCGAACAGCTTCGAGAGTATCGACTTCTCCCTGACGGGATATGTCTCGACCTCTATGCCCACGAAGTTCTCGTGGTCTATTTCGAGCATCGTCATCTCGATTAGTTTTGCTTCCTCCTCCGGCGTCAGACCGGCTTCGAGAACCACTATCTTTCCCTCCTTGACGCTGTCGAGTATCATCCGCAGTTTCTCCATTGAGGGCATCTTTTCAAGCCTCTCCTTCGATATCAGGTTGAGCTGCACGCCCATAACCATCACCCGAACCTCTCAGCCATCGCCCTGTAGAGGGAATCTATGTTTATGCCCTTAAGAGCCGATATCGGCACGACCGGATGCTGCGGAAATGCAGCCTTTATGCGGGCTGGCGAGGCGTTCGGGAGGTCTATCTTGTTGGCAACTATCAGCAGCGGGAGCTTCCTCGCCTCTATGTTTCCGACTATCGTGACGTTGACCTGCGTGTAAGGGTCTTCGGTTGCGTCCATGACGAGAAGAACACCGTCGAGGTCGTCGAGCCACTTTATAGCCTCTATAACTCCCTCCGTCGCCTCTTTAGCTCTCCTCTTCGCCTCCTCCTCGCTGAGCCCGTAGCGCAGGAAGTCGTGGAAGTCTATCTTCGTCGCCAGACCGGGCGTGTCGACGATATCGATCGTCAGCGACTTGCCGTCGACCTCTATCTTTACCCCTTCCCTGAGTCTAGCCCTCCTCGTCTCGTGCGGAACCTCGCTCGGCGAACCCATTATGTCGCCCGTCCAGTCTCTGAGTATTCTGTTAGCCAGCGTCGTCTTTCCAGCGTTCGGCGGACCGTATATACCTATTCTCACCTTGTCCTTCCTGAAGAACAGCTTCAACAGAAACCTGAACCTTTTTCTGAGCGACAGCATCAGACCCATCGTGACACCTCTGGAAGATTAGACAGTATAAATTAAAAACTTACCTCAGCAGCTCGCTCCTGAGCTCACCAAAGCTCGCCACCCTTTCGGCTACGACGTTGTGCTGGTGGATACTCTCCTCGTTCTCCTGCCTTATGAACACGATAGCATCGTCCGGCGCATCGGGAAAAGCTTCGACGAGTTTTGCCGCCATGATCCTGACACTATCCTCGACGAAGCGGGTGTTTCTGTGAGCTCTCTCGACGACTTCGAGCTCGTCCTCTCTCTTCAGAATTTCGTAGGTTTCGTAACTCATCGAAGCTCTTGCGATCTCGATGAGCTTGGATATCGGTACGTCGAAGCCCTTGACTTCCACTTTTATCATCGCCCTACCCCGCTGGTTGTGGGTCGCAACGGGGACGACTTCGAGTATCCTGCGAACGTCCTCCTCTGAGTAGCCCAGAGCTTTCAGCCTCTCGGCTGACACAGCTTTGATCAGCTCCTGCGCGCAGGGACATGCAGTCACGCCCGTGACCTCCGCCCCGACCATAACCCTCCTTCCACCGCTCTTCTCGACTAAAGCCTCGCTCATAATCTTCACGACCTCCTGCGTCTGCAGTGAGCTTCTCGGCGTCCTCTTCCGCATTATCAGTTCCGACACCATGAAGACCTCAGCCCTGCTCGCGTACTCGTGCCTTTCGAGGAGCTGCTCCGCTATTCTGACCACAAGCTCCTCCACGTTCTTTATGGGCTTCGAAATGAGGGACTCTATGACCTCGTCGACGACCTCGAAGTTGCGGCTGAGGCTCACGCCTTTGAGGTACGAGGGCAAATCGACGAAAACGTCGAACGACGATATGAGGATTATCGGTCTTCTGGACTCTCTTTCAACCTCCACGAGCTTTTTTATCCCGACGGCACCAACCCTGCTAAGTCCTATAGGGTAATCTGGCTTGAGCAGCTGAACGTCTGGAAGCATAAGCTGGGTTGGAGCGGAACTTTATAGCTTTTCCAAATTGTCCCCTTTGAGGCGAGAAAGCAGCTCGGCGACTTCCTCCTCGCTCAGAGGTCTCGTGACGAAAACAGCTCCGCTTTCGACTTTAACGCATGCTGTCTCGCAGCCGCAGATTACGAAAAGGACATCGAAGCCGTCGTCAGAATCATAAATGTAAAAAATGTTTTCCCTACCGGCGACCTTCGCGATCGTCTCCTCGACGCTTTCCCTCCGGTACCTCGGATTGCACCCTCCGCAGTATTTTATCCCTATCCTCATTTACTCTTCAGCATTTCCCCGAAGAACTCCTCCTCGGTCTTGCCGGTTATTTTCCTGAAGTGCTCGTCCTCCTCTATTCCCGCTATTACTTTCGCCTGCTCCTTCTTCATATCGATGTTGCTCAGCCTCCATATCATGATCTTCTGGGCCTGCGGTGATCCAGCGCCGTGCATGGATTCCGGCAGGTGAGCGCCTATAGCCAGATTTTCGAGCAGCCTGAAGACCCTCATCCTGTGCTCTGTCGGAACGTCGGCTACGCCCTTCAGGTACTTCTCTATTAGCTCCCTCGTCTCGGGGTTCGCGTAGTCCTTCTCGGACGGCATAGTAGCTATGAGTCCGCCGGCTATGTCCTGGGCGATCCTCGACCACTCGTAGGGCAGGCGAGTTATGTTGAGCTTCGTGACGTTAGCCAGCAGGTGGTTCGGTGCGTAAGCTCCGGAAGGTGTTCTGTAACCCTCGTATGAGCACGCAAGCGAGCAGCACCAGCAGGTTTCCGCGAGGTGTATCATCTCGGTCAGCTTGTCCATTATGTGCGGAGACTTGGCTACGCCGTTGTATTCGGCAACGAGCGTCGCGGCACCGATCAGAACGTCGGCTACGCCGACCTTACAGCCGCCGTAGTTCTGCCGGTGGTAAGTGGCGAAGAGCTCCACGAGCTCGGCTGCGAATTCGTACTCCCCGCACATGAACACCCTCTCCCAGGGTACGAAGACGTCTTCGAATATCACGAGCGCCTCTCCGCCGACGATACCGTACTTGGCATTTCCGCAGTCGATCACGCCGTCGAGGCGGCGGGTGTCGTTCGGCTGCCTTCCGAAGATTAGCTTGACACCTTCCGCATCGACCGGGACGGCGAAAGCTACCGCGTAGTCTGCGTCTTTTTCGCTCATCGCCCTCGTCGGCATGACTATTATCTCGTGCGAGTTGATCGCACCAGTTATATGGGCTTTCGCACCTCTTACCACGATTCCGTCCTCCCTCTTCTCAACCACGCGCACGTACATGTCGGGATCGCTCTGCTGGTGCGGTCTCTTGCTTCGATCTCCCTTCACGTCGGTCATCGCACCGGCGCACATCAGATCGTTCTTCTGCACGTACTTCAGATACTCAACGAACCTCCGATGATAGTCGGTTCCGTGCTTCGCGTCGATGTCGTAGCTCGTGATGTATATAGCATTCAGAGCATCTAAGCCAACGCAGCGCTGGAAGCACGCTCCGGTCTTCTGACCGAGGAGGCGCATCATCCTGACCTTCTTGACGAGGTCGTCCACGCTCTGGTGGATGTGGGTGAAGCGGTTTATCTTCTCGCCTGTCAGGTGAGAGGTGGCGGTCATAACATCTTCGTAGCGCGGGTCGTGCGCGAGTTCGTAGGTCATCGCGGCAGCGTGGATGTGCGGTCTGAACATCGGCTCGTCGACCACACTCTCGACTTTTCTACCCATGAAGTAGACGGTCGGTTTGTATCTCCTGAGACTCTCTATGTACTCCTTTCCTGTCATCATCACTACCACCGCTGTAAGTTTCGCATAGGATGTATATTATCGTTACGATCGTTCGCAAAATGTCTAGGATTAAGAGCTCGGCGGGCATGTCCACTTTAAACGCAGAGATACCTCAGACAGTTGTACAACATCCTGCAGAACAGATTCCAGATCTCCAACGGGATTTCCAGAGCTCCCGAGAGCGTCGATCAGCCAAAAATATTTCTCGCTGTAATTTCTCTTCGAGCTTCTTAATCTACCTTCTGACCTGAAAGATGTCTGGAATATTCCCGGTTCCTTTACGGGGTCTTTTATTATTATCTCAGTTTTATTTTTAGGATTTAAAATTTTTGTTATGTTATCATATCCAGCTGAAGTAACTGAAATTTTTATAAAATTAAAGTATCGCCTATAGAAATAGTTGACAAAGCTGCGTGTGAAATCTTTCGGAAAGCGTAGCTTAATTGAATCAGTGTTTTCTTCTCTGAAGCAGCGAATTAAGATATTTTTCTGCTCGATTAGCTGTTTAAATCCGGTGAAGAACTGGAATCTTTTCTGCAAGCTGTTTATGCTCTACTACAATCATCTGA